>CACZAY010000001.1 GCA_902779265.1 uncultured Bacteroidales bacterium
ATTCCAAACAGCAACGCCGTTACAAATGCAAATGTCAAAATCCAGTTGAATACGTTTTCATGTTTCATGGTATCTCTCCCTAGATCCTATCAGGCAACTTTTACGGTTATCTTTTTCTTTACGCCGTTGGTTGCGTAGGTGTAAATCTTGCAGGTGCCGGCGGCCTTTGCTGTGATCTTGCCGGCCTTGGATACTGTAGCAACGGTGGTATCGCTCGACAGGTAGCGTGGGTTCTTCGCGAATGCCTTAAGCTTCTTGGACTTGTCGAGCTTGGTCACTGTTGCCTTGATCTTTGCAGTCTTGCCGGCTGCAAGTGTGTACTTGGATTTCTTTACTGTAACTGACTTCGGGTTGGTATATTTCTTGGTGCCATTCTTCCTTTACATAGGAACACTATTGCGCCGTTTTAATGTTGTTGATCATCTAAATAAGGCATGGTTTCTTGCGATTTCTGTGCCGATTGGTTTCTTGCGATTTCTGTGCCGATTCTGTGCTTTGCGTGGATGTTTAAGGTCGATTTGGTCGAGATGAGTTTGCCACTCGGTTTTTTGTCGGTCATAACGATGATCTTAATTTCAGTTACTATGCTTGTAGATCTTAAGTGGTTTTCAGAAAGATCGAGTGTTCCACATCGTTTGTTCTTGTATGCAGGTCAGAACAGCTTGATAATCTTGTGTGTGCATAGTCTGATTCACACATGGCAATTGGATGTGCTGTTTTGGCGCTCTTTGCCACCCATCGGAAATGTGCATTTCGTGTTGGGTTGGGGCTTCGTGGCATTGGCCGAGTGTGTCATACTGGTTGTGGCGGTTTACTTCCTGCAAAAGATTCCCGCTGTACATAATATTTTTCATGGCAAGTGAAGATGAAAACGAAGATTGTATATGTTTTGGTAAGTGATAGTTCCGATTATTACTACGAGCAGGCATTGATAAGTGTGACATCGGCACGGATGTGGAATTCGGATGCTGAAATTGTTGTAGTGGTAGATGATAGGACTAACGTGACGTTGACGGATGGACGTGAGGCATTGGGTAATGTCGTCCAACAGAAAATCGTGGTCAATTTACCGCCAGAAATGAATAAGAAGCGTCGCTCCCGCATCTTGAAGACTTCCCTTCGAGAATTGGTTGTGGGCGATTTCCTGTATATTGATACTGATACAGTGGTTTGTGATTCATTGGCTGAAATCGATAATTTCTGCTGTGAGATTGGAGCTGTGCTAGATCAACATACTACGTTACAGCGGATGCGTGATTATCAGGTTTTAGAACGTGTGCAACTTTTGGGCGGTACGATTGAAGATGGTGATACCTACTATAATGGTGGCGTTTTTTACGTGAAAGATACGTCGCGTACTCATATTTTTTTCCGTGATTGGCGCATGTTGTATGAGCAAGGATTGGACAAGGGAATGGATCGAGATCAACCAGCCTTATTCTTGTGTAATAAAAAGCATCAATTGATAGAGTCTTTGAATGGTGTTTATAATTGTCTGATTTTTTCGGGCGGATTGCCATTTTTGGCCGATGCCAAGATACTCCATGCCTTTAATGGTTTTGGATTCAGTGATTTCTTTTTGTTTAATGATGTGTCATACTATAAAAAAATTAGGGAGCAAGAGAGCTTGACCGAAGAAGATTTGCAGTTGATAAAATCTTGTAGAAAGCAATTTGTAGGTGAGTATTCTTTGTTGTATGGTAAGCAGCTGGGATATGCAAAGTCAGTCCTCTTTCATTTGTACAATGAAAATCGTAGCTTTTTCCAATTCGTTGAGAGTATTGGTAAGGTATTGCTGCGGTTACAGCGCCATTTTAAATAAAAATTCCATAGATTGATGTTCTTACATCGTTGTGATTCTACCGTTCGCGCGGATGCCAAAATAATTAATTGATTGAAAATATGAGTAATACAGCAATATCTTTTGAACACGTGGGTAAGATGTACCAGCTCGGCACGGTCGGCACGGGGACGTTGAGCAACGACATCAAGCGGTGGTGGTACACATCAGTCCTGAACCGCGAAGACCCGTTCCTGAAAGTCGGCCAGACCAATGACCGCGCCTCGAAGTCAAAAAGCGATTTCGTCTATGCGCTGCGTGACATCACATTTGATATCGAGCAGGGCGACGTTATTGGAATCATTGGAAAAAATGGAGCTGGAAAATCGACACTGTTGAAGCTGTTGAGCCGCATCACGGCACCTACGACGGGCATTATCAAGGCCAAGGGGCGCATTGCTTCGCTGTTGGAGGTCGGCACGGGGTTTGTGGCCGATTTGACAGGTCGTGAGAACATCTATATGAACGGCTCAATCATGGGAATGACGAAGGATGAAATCGACCGCAAATTGGACGAAATCATCGACTTCTCGGGTTGCGAAATGTATATTGACACGCCGGTGAAGCGCTATAGCAGCGGTATGCAGGTGCGTCTGGGTTTTGCCGTGGCCGCCTTCCTCGAACCGGAAATCCTGGTGGTCGATGAGGTGTTGGCCGTGGGCGATGCCGAGTTCCAGAGGAAGGCCATCGGCAAGATGCAGGATGTGGCCAATAACAGCGGACGCACCGTCCTGTTTGTAAGCCATAACATGGAAAGCGTGCGTCGTCTGTGCAAGCATGGTGTCGTGCTGAAGAATGGTATGGTCGAGAAAATAGGCACGGCCGATGAATGTGTCGATTTCTATATGGACACGAGCATCGAGAAGTTCGAACGGCATGTGGTTTTGACGGAGAAGCATCGGACGGATGTTCTGATGAAAGAATTGGAAATCGTTGAGGCTACATTGTTGAACGAAGATATTGAGAATATGGCGACCGATGAGCCCGTTGAAGTTCAATTAAAAATCAGGATTAACAATTCGAAAGTCAATAAATTCACATTGGGCGCCCATATTCTAAGCAGTGCGGATGTCGCAGTGGCGACGACGATTTCTCCTGTGTTGGATTGTAGCTCTTGCCATGGGTCGTTTGATATAAAGATGACATTGGCCAATCATAATCTCGTAGCTGGCAATTACAAATTGTATTTCAATGTGGGCATCAAGGATGTGACGTTGGGTGTACGTGATTTTGATGTCGTTAAAAATGTGTTGTCATTCCATATCAGTTACAAAGATTCAACAACCCGCACTCCATACGTCACGTGGCAGAGGGGCTGGGGCAGTCACTGCGTGGATTCTGTTGATTATCAGGTTTTAAATTGATTATTATGTCTTTTATCAATGCACTGAGGCAATTGAAGCAACGTTGCGTACATCTTATGTATGTGCATTGCCCCAAACTCCTTCCAGACAAGATGTATTTGTCTGTGATGTATCTATATACGATGGGGAAGGAAATGCATTGGGATAATCCTCGCACGTTTAATGAAAAGTTGCAATGGCTGAAGGTTTATGACCGCAAGTCTGTCTATACGATTATGGTCGATAAATATGCGGTGAAGCAATATGTCGCGAATATCATTGGCCAAGAATATATCATCCCGACACTCGGAGTGTGGAACAAATTTGACGAAATAGATTTTGAAAATTTGCCTAATCAATTTGTCCTAAAGTGTACGCATGATTCTGGCGGTTTGATTGTTTGTAAGGATAAGTCTAAGTTGGATATTGCAGCGGCGCGCAAAAAGATTGAACGCTGTCTGAATCGCAATTTCTATTATCAAAGCAGGGAATGGCCTTATAAGAATGTGCCTCCTAGAATTATTGCCGAACAGTATATGGAGGATTCCGGAAGTATTGATCTGAAAGATTATAAGCTGATGTGCTTCCATGGAAAGGTTAAATGCTGTTTTGTCTGTTCAGAACGTTCGGAGAGACTGAAGGTAACATTCTTTGATAACGTCTGGAAAAAAATGCCATTTGAAAGACATTATCCAGCAAGTGAAACTCTAATAGTTAAACCACGGAATTATGAAGTAATGATTCGTTTGGCAGAAATTTTATCTGATGGAATTCCATTTGTGCGTGTAGATTTCTATGAAATAAATGGTAAGGTGTATTTTGGGGAACTAACTTTTTATCCAGGAGGTGGTTTTGAAGAGTTTAAGCCTGAAGAGTGGGACTATACATTGGGAAGTTGGATTCATTTGCCAAACAAACTGAATTGATGAACACCAAAGTCATCTACACCTGTCTTGTGGGCGGCTACGACGAGTTGCGGCAGCCATTGGCCATCGATGAAAGTTTCGACTATGTCTGTTTTACGGACCATGTGACAGCTGAACGCATCGGGGTATGGCAGTTGCGGCCGATACCGTTCAAGACGCGTGACAAAGTCCTGCTTTCGCGTTATCCGAAAATCCTGCCGCACAAGGTGTTGGCTGACTATGAATATTCGGTCTATATGGATGCGAACGTGCAGATTCTTACGAGGGATTTTTACGATTATGTGAATCGAGAGATAGAAAGAGGAGAGACGATGGCACAAGTTCCGCATCTTGAACGGAATTGCGTGTATCAAGAGTTGTATGAGTGTTGGCATAAAGGAATGATTTCGCTTTTGGCCGATGTCTATCTCCGCTACAAGCTGCATCGTATGGGGATGCCCGAGGATTATGGGTTGATGGAGAACAATCTTATTTGTAGAAGACACGGCAATCCATTGGTTAAAAAAATCTCTGAAGAGTGGTGGGCTGATTTTCGACGTGGAATCGTTCGGCGGGATCAACTCCTGTTGATGCCTGTTTTATGGAAAAACAAGTTCAAGCCAGATTTGTTGTTTGGAGAAAATCGTAATGTTAGAAATGTATCCTTCTTGGAGTATTGGATGCATACTGTCAAGCGGAAGCATCCATCAGGTAAAAGTCGTTTGGAATTGTATCTTATGCAGATTTCTAATGGCGCTGAACGTCGTGGATGGATATAATTGGAGTTTTTGTTTATGAATTATAACTTAGATTTTGTGCGTCCATCGCAGCGGGATTTGTTGAAGAAAGAGTTCGAAAGAGACTGTTTTTCAGATCAACTTTTGGCATGTCGGTGTTATGAAAATGCCTACATCGTTTTTGATCCGTTGTATTATAAGTACGCAATCTTCACAGAAGAGGGGAAAAAAATAGAAGGCAATGATGCGGAATTGGACAAAAGCAATGTAGTGAATTGCGAAGAAACCGCAATTTGTATGGGTTTTTTCCATTCTGTTTGGGGACACAATTTTACCGACAATATCAAACGTTTTTGGTTTCTATATACAGACGAAGGGAAACAACTTGTTGCCGATGGCGCGCGCATCGTCTATGTCTGTGAAGCAAATCGCAGTATATCGGACAACGGGAAACGATTGTTTGCGATGGCCGATGTGGATTTCTCGATGTTTGAAATGGTAAAACAATCGACTCGGTTTAAGAAACTTTATGTACCTGACCCCTCTTTAATACATGCTACAATCACTCATGAACCGATAGGCGAGAGGTCGTACACAAAAGAGTTTCTGCAAACAATTCAAAGAATTAAAGATAAAATAGAACCACTACGTCTAGGTTTAGAAAAAGTTTATTTTTCAAGGGTAGGTCTTCCAAGTACATTTTACCGTGAGGTGGGTGAATGGGAGATTGAGAGCGTTTTCCGCCAAAAGGGATACAAAATAGTGCATCCAGAAAAACTATCATTGGATGAACAGCTATCCATATTGGCTTCATGCAAGGAATTTGCATCCACAGAGGGTTCAATCGCCCATAATGTTATTTTTTGTCAACCGGGCACGCAAGTGGTCATTGTGCGGAAGGCGGATTATATCAATACATATCAAATGGTAATCAATGCTATAGCCAATCTGAATGTCACGTTTGTTGATGCGCATCGGACAAAACCGCCCTATTTTATTGACAATAAGATTTGGTCAGGGCCATTTTACATGTACCAAAGCAAATATTTATACCAGTGGGCGCAATTACACCGATTTGCTAGACCATATTGGTTAAGGTTTTCTTACTGGTGGTATATTTTACGAAGGATTCGCGTAGTATTACGCATTGTGGCCAATAGAAAGTCCGTTCATAGATTTGAAGTGAACTATTGGACAAAGAAAATAAACGAGTGCAAATAAAAGATCTTGATGTATAGCGAAAGTTTTGCTTTTACGAAAGCGCGTGTTCAAGACGAGTTTTCTAAAATACGCAACCTTTCTCGCGTAAAGAAAACTCGTTTGTCCTTTCACGTTTTTGAGAATGGAATCGTTCTTCCAGAGTGTGCAGAAGGACAAGCTGGTGGTGTCGCTACGCAGACGGGAGTTTTTATTCCTGCATCCTCCTTTTCGACTCAGAGTGAAATGCCGCAATCGAAAGTAAATGCACTAAACGTCAAATATTGTTCAGGTATTGCTATTTTCATAGGTTGCATTTATTCCGTTTGGGGACATAATTTTATCGAAAATATCAGCAGGTTATGGTTCTTGAATACTGAGGATGGGAAGCGGCTTGTCCAAGAGGGAGCCAAAATTGTATATATAAATCATCTGAATGCTTCGATGTCTGATTCATTTAGGCATATACTGCAAATGTTGGACATCAGCGCAGATGTTTGGAGTGAAGTAAAGGAGGCAACTCGTTACAGAAAGGTAATTCTGCCGGATCCGACATTCGACCGCACGCTCTTTTCTGTATTCAATAACCGGCATTTGGATTTGATTGATAGAATTAAGGCTCATGCCAATGAAGGTGTAAAAGTTGAAAAGCTGTATTTTACAAGGACATCCATTGCAACGAATTATTTAAGAGAGTTCGGTGAGTATCTGTTAGAAGATATTTTCCGACGTATGGGGTATTTGATTGTTTCTCCAGAGCATCTGCCATTTGAAGAACAGCTTGCTTTGTTGCAAAGTTGCAAATATTTTGCTGCGACTGAAGGTTCAATTGCACACAATGCCGTATTTTGCAAGCCGGGTACTCATGTGACAGTTTTGCGTAAGGCAGATTACTTTAATACTTACCAATTGGCTCTCAATCAGCTGCGTGGCTTGGATGTCACCAATGTAGATGCACATCACAGCGTTCCACCTTATAGTGGAGCGATATGGACAGGCCCATTTTATATGTGCGTTACGCGTGAATTGCTGCAATATGTCGGTTTTAATCAGTTATATCTTCCGTATTGGTTAAGGCTCAGTTATTGGTGGTATGTAACGCGTCGTAAGCTTTTTGTCAAAAAAAATCTCGCAAGCCGAAGATTTGTACATATCATTGAACAGTCTTTGTATGTGCGAAGGTTTGGATATGTGCCGGATAGAATTTTTCGACATCTTTCTCAAAGGTTGCGTATTGCTCTCATTGAACGAGGCCGTTATCTCATAAGTTTTCAAAACAAACGGTATTCTGCAGATGTCCTTTCGTTACACTCTGATTTCCCAATCTTAGATTGCAGGGCTTGGAGCGAAAGACTTTCTAGGTTAATTGTTTTTGAACCGAAGTTGGAAACTATGGCATTGGCGTTCTGTACGCATAAAATCGAGGTAATCAAGCCGGTCAGTTTTGTGGACGATGCCCCGATTCTCATCTGCTTGCAGAAGAACGACCTGGTGCGTATCAAGGCTTTTGTCGAGCACCATCGCAGCATCGGTATCGGCCAATTCGTTATCATTGACAACGGTTCGACAGATGGTAGCCTTGAGTGGCTTATCGGACAACAGGATGTGTTTGTGTTGCAAGTGATGCATCCCTATTCTTCGGCCAACCGCGACGCGTGGATCAACCGCGTGATGGCCTATTTCGGCGACAATCGGTGGTATCTCGTGCTCGACTCGGACGAGTTGCTGGCCTACGATGACATGGAGCACCATGACATCGGCCAATTGATTGCCCGTATGGAGCGCAAAGGCATCACGCGCTGCCGTGCCATGATGCTCGACATGTATGCGGCCGATGGCTATTTCGAGACGGGCGATAAGTCTGAATTTTTGCAGCAATGCGTTTATTTTGATACGGATACGTACACCACTGGTGCGTGGGACTATCATGTGGCTCTGAGCGGTGGCCCGCGACGGCGTCTGTTCGGCACCGAGGCTACGCTCACGAAATATCCACTTTTCCGTCTGTCCGACGGCGAACTTCTTTACCAGGCGCACGCGATGTTCCCATTGGCCAAAAACCTGAACACGCCCTGTCATCTTGTCATCCGGCACTATAAGTTCCTGCCCGGCGACCGCGTGAAGTTCGAAAGGATTGCGCGTGAGGGCCGATACTACGGCGGCAGCGTCGAATACAAGAACTATGTCAAGGCAATGGCCGATGGTGATGTCCTGCACTTTGTCGATGCGGCCTCGGCCAAGTACGAGAACTCGACTTCGCTGCGTTGCATATCGTGCTATCAGCCAATTGATTGGAAATAAATTATGACCCTATCCATCATCCTCCCCGTCTATAACGTCGCGCCCTATATTGGCCGATGTCTCACGTCCATTTTGGGGCAGTTGGCCGATGTCAATGCCGAGGTCATTCTGGTCGATGACTGCTGCACGGACGACAGCATCGCGCTGGCAACGAAGGTCATCGGCCAAGACCCGCACTTCCGCATCGTCAGGCACGGGCAGAACCGCGGACTGAGTGCGGCGCGGAACACGGGAATGGCCTCGGCCACAGGTGATTACGTGCTTTTTGTCGATTCGGACGACGTGTTGGCCGACGGTTGCCTCGCTACGTTGGTTTCGTTGGCCGATGCCCATCCCGACGCCGATGTCGTGGTCGGCCGGTTCGATGAATTTGAGGCCGATGGCGAATTCCGTCCGGCCAAGTGGCGGCAGCATGGCGGCGTGTACGATGGCGACGTCATTGCGCCGTATCTGAACAGCGACATTCCCGTGACGGCGTGGAACAAGTTGTGCCGCACTAAGTTCTTGTCGGCCAATGCGTTGATGTTTGAAGAAGGGCTCGTTCACGAAGATGCTTTGTGGAGTTTTCAGGTCGCCTGCTGTGCGCGCAAGGTCGTTGTGGCCGATGCCGTGACCTACCACTACAGACAGCGCGGCGGCTCGCTCGACAGGCAGGACAACCGGCCGTTGCATTGGCAGCATTATGGCCGCGTCTATGCCCTTCAGACCGACTTCGTCTTCGCGCACGGACTGCAACGGAACAGGTTGATATTCAAGACGGTCGAGAAAAATCGTTTCCAGCTTTTGGCCGATGCCTGCTGTGGCGACCGCGCGACGTTCGACGCCTTGTACGCCCTGCTACGCGACCACGTCGGCTGGAACCTTTGGCAACGGACGGCGGTCGTTTTTCCGGGCTTGAAGCCGTGGCTGCGCAACTTGCATTGGTCGTTGCCAGGAAGCATCGGCCGATGGATATTCGCAAAAATTTATGGATAAACCGATGGAAAACAATCGTATAGCTGCAATCATATTGACCAAGGACGAGGCGCGCCACATCGAGCGTTGCATCCGTTCGATCAAGGGCATCTGCGACGAAATCTTCGTTATCGACTCGCTGAGCACTGACGACACTGAGGCATTGGCCATGAAAGCCGGTGCATCGGCCGTGCTGAAAAATCCGTGGAAGAACTACGCGACTCAGTTCAACTGGGGCTTGGCCAATGCTCCGATCACGGCCGACTGGGTGTGGCGCATCGATGCCGACGAATACATCACGCCGCTTTTGGCCGATGAGGTTGCTGCGACGTTACGGCGGATTGGGTCATCGGCCAACGACATCAACGGAATCTACGTGCGCAAACGGATTGATTTCCTTGGCCGACCGCTGTTGCATGGCGGCTGGTATCCGCAATACCACCTCAAGATCTGGCGGCGCGGACATGGCACGTGCGAGAACCGTTGGATGGACGAGCATATCCGCCTGACCGACGGTTCGACCGTCACCATCGACCGCCGCGGTGCCGACCAGGTGGATGCTAACTTGAACGACCTGACGTGGTGGACGCAGAAACACAACGGCTACGCGACCCGCGAAATGGTTGATATGCTGATGATTGAATACGGCCTTGACGACAGTGCAAAGGAGATTCGGCCGCGTCTGCTGGGCACTGCGCCCGAGCGGAAACGTTGGCTGAAAATCAAGTACGTACGTTGTCCGCTGTTCGTGCGGCCGCTGCTGAATTTCCTGTACCGCTACATCATCCTCGGCGGATTTCTGGACGGGAAGGAGGGTCTCCAATGGCATTTCCTGCAAGGCTGTTGGTACCGCTTCCTCGTCGATGCGAAGATCTGGGAGGTCCGACATCGTTTCCATAACGACCGCAGTGCGATTGAACGCTGGCTGAGGGAAGAATATGGAGTGTGAAAAACTCCATTAGTCAAATCGAATTATGCAAAATGAATAATCTTAATCATAATCTATAAACCCATTAACATTCAAACAACTATGAAAAAGACAATGCCAAACAACGGACAATTTGAGTTGATCACCCTGCCGTATGCGCCCGACGCATTGGAACCCGTCATTTCGGCGCAGACCATTGGCTTTCATCACGGAAAACATTTGCAGACCTACGTCACGAACCTGAACGCGATTCTGGCCGATGGCAAGTTCGCCGGCAAGTCGCTCGAAGAGATTGTCTCTGTGGCCGATGGCGCAGCCTTCAACAACGCCGGCCAGATACTGAACCACAACCTCTATTTCACGCAGTTTGCCGCGCCGAAGCAGGGTAATGCGCCGATTGGGACATTGGCCGCAGCCATCGAAAAGCAGTTCGGCTCGTTCGATGCCTTCCGCGAGGAGTTCGAGAAGAAGGGCGCGGGCCTTTTCGGTTCGGGTTGGGTGTGGCTTTCGGCCGATGCAGATGGCGCGCTCCACATCACGCAGGAGGGCAACGCCGGCAATCCGTTGACCAAAGGGTTGACCCCGCTCTTGACCTTCGACGTGTGGGAACATGCCTACTATCTCGACTTCCAGAACCGCCGCGCGGCCTATCTGTCGGCACTTTGGCAGATTGTGAACTGGCAGGAGGTCGAGCAACGATACATCGGCCGATAACCCGATAATCCTCCCCAAAAATATGAAACGAATCACCTTCATTGGCCTCTGCATCCTCAGTTTTATGGCCAATGTCCATGCGGCGGAACCCGATGCCACGACTGGCGCGTCGGCCACCGCATCGAACGCAAAAATTATCGAACAGCCGATAGTCATCGACGCCGAAAAACGTGCCCAGACCCTCGAAGGATGGGGCGTGAGCCTCTGCTGGTGGGCCAACATGACTGGCCGTTGGACGGACGACCGCATTGACACGCTGGTTCATTGGCTGACGTCGCCCAATGGGTTGAACTACAACATTTTCCGCTACAACATCCCGGGCGGAGATGACCCGAACTGGGCGCATTGCGAGCCGCATCACATGGGCAAAGGCAAGGGGCTGAGGGCCGAGATGCCTGGCTTCAAGGTGCATCCCGATTCGGCCTACGACTGGGCGGCCGACAGCGCACAGATCAAGGTGCTGCGAAGGATATGTGAGGTACGGCCGGATGCCATCTTCGAAGCGTTCAGCAACAGCGCGCCGTGGTGGATGACGGTGAGCGGTTGTGTGGGCGGACACGACGACCCGAACAAGGACAATCTTGCGCCCGAACGCTACGCGGATTTTGCACAATATCTGCTCGACGTGTGCCGCTATTTCCGCGATTCATTGGCCATCGAGTTCCGCACTTTGGAGCCGTTCAACGAGCCATACACGAACTATTGGAACCGCAGCGGCAGTCAGGAGGGCTGCCATTTCGAGGCCGAGTCGCAGGTCGAGATGCTCAAGGTGCTGCATCCGATGTTGCAGGCTTCGGGACTGAAGACGGTCATTTCGGCATCGGACGAGACATCGACCAAGGCTTCACTGCGCGACCTGAAGATTTACGGCGATGCTACGCGGTTTTTGGGCCAATGGAACGTGCACACCTATCATGCGAAGAATGACGAACGCGCTGAGATTCATCGCATTGCGCAGGAAAAAGGTCTGCGCCTTTGGATGAGCGAGAGCGGCGACGGCGGACGTGGCATCGGCGGAAATATCCGTATGTTGCAGCGGCTTTTCGACGATATGCGCTACCTGCAACCCGTGGCGTGGGTCGACTGGCAGTACGTCGAGGAGTTCACCGACCAATGGAATCTGGTGCGCGGCCGATGGAGCGAACAGTCGTTCGAAAAAGTGCCGAATTTCTTTGTGCGCCAACAGGTTACACGGTTCATCCGTCAGGGCTACACGTTCCTGCAGGTGGCCGATGAGCAGACATTGGCCGCAATCTCGCCCGACGGCACGGAGATTGTCATCGTTCGGCTGAACAACGAGCGTAACGACGTTGCCGCAACCTACGACCTCGGCGCATTGGCCGACCGATTGCCCGATTCCGTTGCGACCTACACGACATCGGCCACACAACAACTTGAGCCGGGTTCGATTCCGGTTTTGGCCAATGCCTTGCGGCTCAATCTCAAGCCGCGCAGTGTGGTGACGTGCGTCGTGAAGTTGAAATGACCCGTCCGTCAACAAGATGAAAACGGCTCAGATTCGCAAGGATCTGAGCCGTTTTTGTTTTACCTCTCGACGCTCCGGAACGCGCTTCCGATGTGTGCGATTATGTCCGATGGCAGCAGCGACTCCATGCTTTGGTTGTCGGCCAATGCCATATCGCCCGCCGATGCGTGTAGCCAGACGCCGAGCGCAGCCGCCTCCTCTGGGGCGTAGTGTTGAGCCCGGAGTGCCGTGATGATGCCCGTCAGCACATCGCCGCTGCCGCCCACGGCCATTCCCGCATTGCCACGTTCGGTGTTGATGAGGCATCGGCCATCGGGACAGAAAACCCTCGTCTGGTGGCTCTTCACGACGACCACTACGCGATTTTTTTCGGCCAATGCCTGCGGTTCATCGCCCAGCCGCTTCATTTCGCCGACGTGGGGCGTGAGGATTGCCCCCTCGGGCACGAGGTCGATCCATTCGCGGTGTTGGGCCAGGATGTTGAGCGCATCGGCGTCGAGCACCATCGGGCCGTGCCATTGGCCAAGCAGGTCGCGTAGTGCCTCGTGTGTGTCGGGGTGTTGGCCAAGTCCGGGGCCGATGCCGATGACCTCCGTGTCGCGCGGTACCTCGATCCGGGAGTGGTGGCCGTCGTCCGCGTCGCAGTCGCATTTCGCCTCGGGGATGCCCAGCTGCATGATTTCGTAGCCGCAACGGGGCACGCGCACCGTCAGTAGACCCACGCCGCCACGCATACAGGCACGCGCCGAGAGCAGCGCTGCGCCCATCATGCCACGGCTTCCGGCCACGAGCAGGGCACGTCCGTAGTCGCCCTTGTGCGTGTCGGGTCGGCGCGGGCGGTAGATTTGTCGGATGAGTTCGGGTGTGATGGTCATTTTTTCGACTTTGATTTATTTTGAGGGTACATGTATTTCATAAGATCAAGTTTCATTTCCGTTTTTTTCATTAGCTGTTCTTTCATTAGCTGTGTCCGACATTGTGTAGAGTTCCACCGGAACGTGATGGGCAGGACATATTTGACACGGACAGGCTTGCCTTGCCACTCGGGGTTCCATTTCGGCATCATCTTGACGATGCGGACAGCCTCTTCCGACAGACGTTCATCGGGTGAATTCACCACTTCGATGTCCGTAATCGCCCCGTCTTTTTCTATGTTGAAACTCAGCGTGACACGCCCCTCGATACTGTCGCGCGCGGCACTGATTGGATATTTCATATTTTTCCATATGAATTTCATCAACGCAGCCTCGCCACCTGGAAAATTGGCTCGCCGTTCAACGATCGAACCCATAAGAGGAGTACCTTCTTCGATTTCTTGGGAAGATACCACTGTATCGCATTGCGTAGTTGGGACTTGTGGCGCATTGGCCGCAAACGCCGCCGAAATGCCCAGCGACAATCCGACGAGCGACACTGCCTTTCCGGCCGCGCGGCGCAGTGAGAGCTGGTTTTCGATGTATCGCACCTCAGCCTCGCACTTCGGACACGTACCTTGACATTCGCCCTCGTGGTGGCAGTCTGTGGTCTCGTAAGGAATGTCATTGGCCAATGCGATTTGTCGTCGCACGTCGCGCAAGGCGTTGCAGATTTTCTTTCCTCGTTTCATGGTGGTCATTTGATTTTATAGTTGAACAGGTCAAAGTCGTTGAATCCCATCTTGGCCAATGCCTCACGGCTCTCCAGCTGCATCTGCGGCGAGTTGAAGTCGGGGATGAGCGGGATGCGCAACGTGCAGCGATCCTGCAAGCCGGCATCGGCCAGAATATTCAGGTTGGCCAACAGTGCGTCGATGGGGCGATTGGTGTAGCCGAGGTAGGTCGCGGGGTGCATGTCCTTCACGTCGATGATCCAATGGTCGATGACGGGCAGCAGTTCGCGCATGTGGCTCGTGGCGACGGCGAGGCTCGTCTCGATGTAGATGTGCCACGGTTGCGGGGCGATTTTGCGGAATCGGGCGATGAAACGGCTGCGCAGGGCAGGTTCGCCGCCGCCGAAGCAGATGCCGCCGCCCGTGGCCTGGAAATAGATGTCATCGACCGCCACGATGTCGAGCAGTTCCTCGGGCGTGACGCTGCGGCTCGGTTTCCGATGGCACTGCGGGTTGAGACACCATTTGCAATGCAGTGGG
The DNA here is from genome assembly GCA_902779265.1 of uncultured Bacteroidales bacterium. Taxonomy (GTDB): domain Bacteria; phylum Bacteroidota; class Bacteroidia; order Bacteroidales; family UBA3663; genus Liminaster. Next base: position 14,534 of record CACZAY010000001.1, read on the forward strand.
CATCGGCCGAAAGCGACCAAGGTGGTCACGCCGTCGCCGTCGGTCGGGATGCGGTGGCGCGAGATGCCGATGATGGGAGCGGGCGGGATCATAGTCTGAACGTGACGGGCATGGCGAACTTCACACGGACAGGCTTGCCTTCGTGTATTGCAGGTTTCCATTTGGGCATTTTCTTGATGACGCGGATGGCCTCCCTCGAAAGTGCATCGTCTGGTGAACGTAGGACCTTGATTGTGGAGAACTTACCGTCTTTTTCAAGAATGAAAGTCAGTATTACGCGGCCCTGGATGCCTTTTCGTGCGGCCGATGGTGGATAGTCCAGATTTTCCTTGATGAATTTCATCATCGCATAATCACCGCCCGGATATTCGGGCTGCTGGTCTGGTGTTCCTTCGAAAACCGCATCCTCTTCGGTCGCTGCGGTGTCCGCTTTTTCCGTTTTTATGGCCGATGGATTTATTTTTTTCGACTTTTGTTGTGCCGCGTTCAGGCGGAAGGTGATGGGCAGGACATACTTGGTGCGGACAGGCTTGCCTAATCGTCTTTCGGGCTTCCATTTGGGCATCATCTTGACGACGCGGATAGCTTCCTGCGACAGTTGTTCATCGGGTGAACGCATTACTTCGACATTGGTGATTGAGCCGTCCTCTTCAACGTCGAAACTCAGCGTTACGCGACCCTGGATGCTGTCTCGTGCGGCATCGGCGGGATAGCGCAGGTTATCCTCGATGAATTTCATCAGTGCGGCCTCCCCGCCCGGAAATTCGGGCTGTTGTTCTATTAAGCCGAAAATCATGTTCTCTTCGGTCGCTGTGGTGTCGTTCTGGCCAATTGTTTCGACGGCGGTGGAATCTTTTATATCATTTTTGGCCGATGCCTGTGGTGCATTGGCCGCAAAAGCCGCCGAAATGCCCAACGACAGGCCGACGAGCGACACCGCCTTGCCGGCCGCGCGGCGCAGGGTGAGTTCGCGTTCGATGTAGCGCACCTCCGATTCGCACTTGGGGCAGGTGCCGGGGCATTGGCTGCCGTCGTGCGGACACGGCGTGATTTCGTAGGGGATGCCGTTGGCGTCTGCAATCTGCTTGCGCACCTGCTTGAGGGAGGTGCAGACCTTTTTCCCGTATTTCATAGCGTTAGTTTGGTTTATGAGAAGTCGGGTTGGACGGCGACATTGGCCAAAAGCCAAATCTTGTCGGTTCAATCACGGCCGCAAAGATAGTGATTCTTGCGCCATCGGCCAAAAATAATCGACGAACGACACAAAATAATCGACGAACGACACGGCGTACGTCGATTGGAGGGGGAAAAGGTGTGTTTTATGGCCAATGCCGCGCGGCTCAATAGCCATAGACCAGGCCGTAGCGCTCGTGGAGCTGACGCAGGGTGCCATCGGCCTTCATCCGCGCAATGACGGCATTCGTGAGGGCGAGCAGGTCATCCTCTCCTTTGCGCATCAGGACTCCGATCTCGCCGTGGGTGAAGGGTGTGAGGAGGAGCGGGGCGGCGAGGCGCGGGTCGTTCCGGACGTACCAGGGGGCTTCGGTGATTTCGGTAATCATGATGTCGGCTGCACCATCGGCCACAAGCTGTGGAATCTCTTCGTTCCTCGGGTGGACGATGAGGGTGGCGTGGGTGAGGTGCTTGATGGCAAATGCCTCGTTCAGACCGCCCGGATTGACCATCACGCGTACGTCGGGGCGGTCCATGTCGGCCAATGTCGTGTATCGGTCGGCCTCGGCCGCGCGGCAGAGGATGGTCTTCCCATTGGCCAGATACCCATCGCTCATCAGCATCGACGAACGTCTGGTTTCGGTGATCGTGATGCCGCCTATGGCGAGGTCGAACGTCGGCGGGTCGGCCATGACATCGGCCGTCAACGTGGGCCATGAGGTCGGGACAAATTCGATGCCGACGCCGATGCTGTCCGCAATCCTTGTGGCCATCTCGATACCGAAGCCCCAGTATTCGCCCGAGGGTTCGCGGTAGGAGAGCGGCCGGTAGTCGCCCGTCGTGCCCACGAGCAGCCGTCCGCGCTGGGTGATACGTTGGATTGTGGCCGATGCCTCCGTTGCGTGTTCATCGGCCGTCGAGCAAGAAAAGCTCACGATGCCCGCCACAATCAGACTGAGCAGAAAGGTGATTTTCTTCATTTCTTTTTTAGCAGTTTCTAAAAATGTCATGTTGAGCGAATCGAAACATCTCTGTAATGCTCTCAAATGCGAATTGGGATTCGAATGATGTCGCAAAGTTAAGGATATTCCTTGAATTGTGGCCAATGCCGCGGCTTCAAAATCCCGTTTTTGGCGGTTATGGCATGGGGCCGATGCCTTTTTGTTACAATTTTGAAACAATCTGCATCATTCCTGAAAGTTGGTCTTGGAAAAATGCCGTACCTTTGCGGCACGAAAACAAACTACACAGGAAAAACTTAAACAACATGAAAAAGCTGATTGTTTTGATGTGGGCCATCATCGGCCTCGTAACCATCTCTAATGCACAGGAGCGTCGTCCGATTGACTCCCAACACCCGCTGTGGATGATCCACGTGGATGTATGGAACTCGGCCGACCCGCAGAAGATCATCGACCTGATTCCCGAGTCAATCAAGCCGTATGTCTGCATGAACCTGAGTCTCTCATGCCAGTATGACAAGGATCTGAATATGTACAGGATGCCGCGCTGCGCCGTGCGTACCTACAAATCGTGGGCCTCGGTCTGCCAGCACAACGGCATGTGGTTCACCTGCCAACCGGCTTCGGGCGGCCACACGCACATCCAGGACGATGACCTGGAGACGTTCGAATACTTCTTCAAGGCCTATCCGAACTTCCTGGGCTGGAACTACGCCGAGCAGTTCTGGGGCTTCGACGAGTCGGGCGACAAGAGCAGCAGCACGCAGGCCTCGCGCATTGCGCTGTTTGCCAAGCTCGTCCCCATGCACCACAAGTATGGCGGCGTGCTGACCATCTCCTTCTGCGGCAACATCTGGAGCCACGCGCTCAACCCGATAGGCATGATGAAGCGCAACAGCGCGCTCATGCAGGCCTGCAAGGATTATCCCGAGGCAGTCCTCTGGCTGTATAAGTACACGACATCGTCATGCTTCTACAACAACGAGAGTGTCACCTACGGCCCCTTCATTGCGGGCTTGGCCAAGAACTATGGCGTGCGCTACGACAACTGCGGCTGGAACGGCGCCATCGATGCGCTCTTTGGCGAGAACAGCGGCAAGAAGTATCCGGGCGCTGCCGGTATCGGCACCGTGATGGAGCAGACCTGTATGAACGGCGGCGCCGTGTGGGACGGTCCGGAACTTATCTGGACTGAGGATTTCCAGAACCTGAGCAACTCGACCGTCGATGGCTATACGCGCCGCAATTGGGGCACATTCAAGAACTTCCAGGGCATCTGGCTTGACATGTTCCAGAAGATTATCGACGGCACCATGTATATCCCTACGCGCGAGGAAATCATCGGCAAGACCAAGATTGTGGTGGTCAACGATGTGGCCAGTGGCAATGACGAACAGCGATTCGCCGCGTGGGGCGACCTCTACGACGGCCTCTACAAGCAGACCGACCCGTTCAACCGCGGCAACGGCCAGTGGATGGACAACTTCTGCTATTTCAAGTCAACGGGCCGCTACGGCGCCATCCCGATTGTGCCGACGCTGTATGATGACTTGGCCAAGAGCATTCCTGTCCAGGTCCGCAAGTCTTCGTACACGACGCGCTGGGGTTCATTGGCCAAAAAGACGGCCGAATTCAACACCAAGTATCCCGCAGTTTCGACGGGCGACCTCTTCGTCGAGCGGTTCCAGAACCAGCTGTGCACCTACATGCCCTACACCTATCTGAACAAGAAGACGACGGCCAAGGCCAGCATCCCGCTGCAATACAACACGTGCGACTCGCTGCTGCTGGAATACTACCGCCTGTCGAGCGGTCTGGTGCGCGAATTCGGCGACCACATCAACATCTATCTGAACAACTACCGCAGCGACACGACCACCCTGCGTACCGACGTGATTACCATCAAGGGTGCCAAGGCCGAGCCGACCTACACGCTGACGCGCCGTTCGATTGCCAGCGCCACGGCATCGGCCGCCTACGAGGATGGCAACTTCACGCTGACGGTCAGACACATCGGCCCTGTAGATATTGTCATCAACTGCGAGGGCAACAACGTGCGTGAGGCATTGGCCAATGAAATCCAGCCGCTCCCCCTGCCGAAGCAGCCCGAAGAGTTCAACGGCAAGATCATCATCGAGGCCGAGAACATGGACTACAAGAGCATCTCGAGCGTAGCGCTGACCCACTCGGGCTGGTGCGCTCCGGAGATGGAGGAATTTGCCGGTATGGGCTACGTCCAGATGGGCTCCAACCAGCTGGGCTCACTGCGCCACCAGCTCAAGGCACACAAGGCCGGCCAGTACAAGCTGACGCTGCGCTATCTCTCTCCGACCAAAGCCGGTGACGTTGTCGTCCGCATGAACAACGTGTCGCAGACGGTCCGCTTGGGCCGCACCACCGCCAAGGGCTGGCTCAAGAAGACGTGCGACATCACCGTCAAGGAGGGCACGAACGACCTGCGCATCAACAACACGGCCGGCATCCCGTTCATCCTTGACCAGATTATCTACACGCCGGCCGACAGCGAGGCCGAGAAGTATAAGGTCACCGTGCGCAACGCCTCACACGGCAGCGTTGTGGCCAATGTCGATGAGGCCGCCGAGGGTGACAGCGTGCGCCTTGCCGTCACGGCCGATGAGGGCTACCAGCTCACCGAGCTGCGCCTGGTCAATTCGGTCTATTTCACGATGGCCAAGAGTATTACCGTCACCCCAGGCAGCGACGAGATTGCTTTCGTCATGCCCGACGACAACGTCACCATCCAGCCGGTCTTCACCGACATGACATCGGTCTATAAGCTCGACCTTTCGACCACGTCAAGCAGCATGCCCGTCGGCTGGCAGTGCGAACAGGAGAACGGCGAGGTTCACCAGTATCCGAACAGCTACTCGGCCGGCGCACGTATCTTCGGTACGTTCACGGGCTATCAGGGCAAGGGTCTCTACTGGCGCAAGGTGCGTGCTGAATATGGTCGTCAGGCCGCCTATCCACTTACGCTCACCTACGGCAGCTACAAGCTGAGCTACACGATGGCCGCGTGGAAGGAGTCGCCGAAGTTCAAGGCCAGCATCATCAACGCCTCGACGGGCGAGGTGGTAGCCTCGACAACGAGCGCCTACACCGCCACACCGAACGCCAACGGCAACCTCTCGGCCAACCTCTCATCGGCCGTGACCCGCTCGCTGAAGTTCGATATCTTGGCCGATGGCAACTACGTCATCAGCTTCACCAACGCTACGGGCGGTTCGGCTCTGGACGAGTTCCTGCTGCTGGAGTGCCAGGTGAACACGACCGCTCCATCGACCGACATCGAGAGCCTCGCCGCAACGCCATCGGCCACACCGACGGGCATCTACGACCTGGGCGGACGTCGCCGCAGCGCCATTGGCCATGGTCTCAACATCGTCGTGAGCGAAGATGGCAAGGTGCGCAAGGTGATGACCAAGTAAAACCGAAACCGACCCTTCCCCGCAAAAAGGGGAAGGGCGTGTTTTGTCTTTTTTAGGGACAACCTTGTCGATATTGTCCAATGAAAAACAGATTTTTTCGACCGATGTTGTTGATTCCGTCCGTATCTTTGCACGCGTAAAACAACAGGATTCTACACTATGAAAAAACTCCTTTCCCTGATTATTGTAGCGGTGTGCGTCGCCGGCGCATCGGCCGCAATCAAGTCTCCCAATGGAAAAATCACCGTGACCGAACGTGGCCACGGTCTTGTCGTGAGTTACGGGCAGCAGGTTGTGCTCGACATCGCCGAGGTCGCCAGTAGCGACATCCGCCTGAGCTATTCGGGCCGCGTCAAGGACGACTACATGATGCTCGCAGGCAAGCGGTCGCATTGTCAGAATGTGGCCAATGAATATCGCAGCGGCGGCCTTACCCTGCGCCTCTACAACGACGGCATCGCCTTCCGCCTGGAGGCCGATGGGCCGGAACAGACCGCCTACCGCATCGCCGACGGTACGCGACGCTGGATGCAGCGCTGGACCGATTCGTACGAGGGATTCTTCCCGCTCACAACGACCAGCCGCGACGGCCGCTGGGGCTATCCAGCCCTGCTCGAACCGCAGGAGGGAACCTTCGTTCTGCTGACCGAGGCGAATATTGAGCGCGGACAATCGGCAAGCAGCCTTCGTAATGAGGGTGACCTGTTTCGGGTTGTGGCCGATGACCCATCGGTCCCGACACCATGGCGCGTGGCCATCATCGGAACATTGGCCGACGTCGTACAATCGACCCTCGTGACCGACGTGAGCGCACCATGCGCATTGGCCGACACCTCATGGATCCGCCCCGGCACCGTCTCGTGGATCTACTGGGCCTACAACCACGGCTCGAACGACATCAACATCATCCGGAAATATGTGGACATGGCCCATGACCTGCGGCTCCCCTATGTGCTCATCGATGCCGAGTGGGACCAGATGAAGGAGGGCCACACCATCGAAGAGGCCATTGCCTATGCCAAGGAGCGCGGCGTGCGGCCCATGATCTGGTACAACTCGTCGGTCGGATGGGTCAACGGCGCGCCCACGCCCAAGTTCCGCCTCAACAAGCCCGAAGACCGCGAGCGCGAGTTCGCCTGGTGCGAGCAGTTGGGCGTGGCTGGCGTCAAGGTCGATTTCTTCAGCGGCGACAACCGCATGAACATGGAATACTGCATCGAGCTGATGGAGTGCGCCGCGCGTCATCACCTGCTCATCAACTTCCACGGTGCGACCGTCCCGCGCGGCTGGCAGCGCACCTATCCGAACCTCATGACGACCGAGGGTGTCTATGGCGCCGAGTGGTACAACAACGTGCCGACCTTCACCCGTGCCGCAGCGGCCCACAATGCCACGCTGCCCTTCACGCGCAACGTCATCGGCCCCATGGACTACACGCCCTGTACGTTCAGCGACTCGCAGCATCCGCACATCACGACCCACGCGCATGAGCTGGCGCTGACCGTCCTGTTCGAGAGCGGCCTGCAACATCTGGCCGACCGTCCTGAGAGCTACATGGCCCAGCCCGAGGCCGTGCGCCGCTTCTTGTCGGATCTGCCCACGGCGTGGGACGAGACGCGGCTCGTGGGTGGTTATCCTGGCCAATGTGCCGTCATCGCGCGCCGTCACGGGCGGACGTGGTATGTGGCCGGCATCAACGGTACGGACGAGCCGATGACCCTGCCCCTGCAGCTGGGGTTCATTGGCCGAAAAAAGAAGAATATCACGCTTTTTGCCGATGGCGCAGAGCCCGCGACGTGGTCAATCAGTAATGTCGGCCAATGTCCCAAGTCGCTCGAATGTAAGGCGCGGGGCGGATTCGTGATGGTCGTGGAGTGAAGACCTCCCCCTTCAAAACAGAAAATTATCAATTGTCAAATATCAATTTAGCAAATGCGACGACTTTTAACCTTCCTTTCTGCCTGCGCCGTGATGTGCGCGCAGGGCATCGGCCAAAATCAGAACGCCGATGGACATTTCGTGATTACACCATTGGCCAAGAACGCCGTACGCGTGCAGTTTATGGCCGATGCTCCGTCTGCCACCGACACGCTGCCCGACTGGATCTACGTCAAGCACGAATCAGTCAAGGCGACCGACGTGCGCGTCGATGTCGATGACCAGAAGCGCGCCGTCACCATCCGTGACAAGCGCGGGCGCACCGTCTTCCACGCCACGCAGCATGACCTGCGCCCGAACACCATCGGCCAGACTCCCACCCACGAGGCCACACTCGCCTTCGACTCTCCGGCCGACGAGTTCCTCTTCGGTCTCGGCCAGTTCCAGGACGGCTACAGCAACGTGCGCGGCCTCTCGCGCCGGCTCACGCAGGTCAACACGCAGATTTCCATCCCGATGCTCCTGTCGAGCAAGGGCTACGGCATCCTGTGGAACAACTACGGCCTGACCGACTTTAATCCTTGTGGCCAATGCGTCAGCCTCGAAAAGAGTGCGGGCGAGGGCTCGGCCGAGGTCGTCAACGTCACCACGACCGAAGGCGGACGACGCGAAGTGCGTCGGCGCAACATCTTCGAGGCCACCATCGACATTGCCGAGGCCGGCGAGTACGCCCTCCTGCTTGACGTGGGCCAGAAGATGGCCCGCCGCCACAACCTCACCATCGACGGCCAGACCGTCATCGAGATGCAGAACATGTGGCTTCCTCCTACAGCATCGGCCATCGTCACCCTCACCGCAGGCCAGCACAAGCTCGCAGCCGAGCTTACCGGCGGCGACCGACCCAAGCTCTACTACGGCCGCGTCCAAGACCAGACCGTCTTCCGTTCGCCTGTGGCCGATGCCGTTGACTACACCGTCTTTGTCGGTTCGGCCGATGAAGTCATCGCCACCTACCGCGACCTGACCGGCCGCTCGCCGCTCATGCCGTCGTGGGCCCTGGGCTACATCCACTGCCGCGAGCGCTTCCACTCGTCCCAGGAGATTCTGGAGACGGCCAACCGCTTCCGCCGCGAGGGCCTGCCCATCAGCGTCATCGTCCAGGACTGGCAGTACTGGGGCAAGTACGGCTGGAACTCGATGCGCTTCGACGAGGCGCACTATCCCGACCCGAAGGCCTTGACCGACAGCCTGCACCGCATGGACATCCGTCTCATGCTCTCCGTCTGGTCGAAGATTGACAAGGGCAGCGAGGTGGGCCGCGAGATGAACGCCGCCGGCCATTATATCGCCGGCACGGACTGGATCGACTTCTTCAGCCCCGAGGCCGCCGGAGCCTATTGGCGCAACTTCCGCGAGCGGCTCGTCCCGCTGGGCATCGACGCCTGGTGGCAGGATGCGACCGAGCCGGAAAACGATGATCTTGTGGGCCGATGGGTCAATCACGGCAAGTGGCAGGGCGAACGCGTGCGCAACGTCTATCCCCTGCTCGTCAACCGCACGGTTTACGATGGTCTGCGCGAGGCCGGCATTGGCCAACCTATGATTCTCACCCGATGCGGCTTCCCGGGCATCCAGCGTTACGGCTCGGCCCTGTGGAGCGGCGACGTGGGCAATGACTGGGAGACCTTCCGCCGTCAGATTACTGCCGGACTGGGCGTCCAGGCTGCTGGCATCCCGTGGTGGACCTACGACGCAGGCGGCTTCTTCCGTCCCGGCAACCAATATACCGACCAGGCCTACATCGAGCGGATGCTGCGTTGGATCGAGACGAGCGTCTATCTGCCGCTGATGCGCGTCCACGGCTACATGAGCAACACCGAACCATGGAACTACGGCCCCGAGGCGCAGCGTATCATCGGCCAATGTCTTGCCGAGCGTTACCGCCTCATGCCCTATATCGAGAAGTGTGCCGAGCGTGTGGCCAATGAGGGTTACACCCTGATGCGTCCCCTCGTGTTCGACTTTGCAGCCGATGCCGAGGCCCTGCGCCAGAAGCACGAATACATGTTCGGCCCTTCGATGCTCATCAGCCCCGTGACCGAGCCCGGCGTCACCGAGTGGCGCACCTACCTTCCGCAGCAGAAGGGTGGCTGGTACGACTACCACACCGGCCAGCATTATGACGGCGGCCAATACGTCACCACGCCCGTCACGCTGGAACGGATTCCGGTCTTCGTGCGCGACAAGAAGATGCTGAAAAAATGAGGTGAACTCTTAAAACCCAAGAATTTGGGAATTTGGGAATCCCCGATTGAAACCATATCCCAGCATTGAAAGGGGAGTAAAAGAGACATTGGCTTCGGCTGTCAACTCTTGCTCCTTTACGCAAAAAGGTATCGTCCCTTTTACTCCCCTTTTACTCCTTTTTTGAACATTTCCCAACCTTTCAAAAAATACTTCTAATTATGAAAAACAGATTTTTTCTCGCCTTGGCCACGATGGTCGGATTCATGACATTGGCCAATGCACAGCCACAGGGCGGCTTCAAGATGCCCCAGAACACGGCAACCTACAAGGACGTGAACTACGCCGGCGACAACCTGGAGGCCCACCGCATGGACATCTACCTGCCCGATACGCTCACGTCCCACAAGGTCGTCGTCATCATCTACGGTTCGGCCTGGTTTGCCAACAATGCCAAACAGATGGCCTACCTCTCCATCGGCAAGCCGCTCGTCGATGCCGGATTTGCCGTCGTGAGCATCAACCACCGTTCGAGTGCCGATGCCAAGTTCCCCGCCCAGATCCACGACGTGAAGGCCGCCGTGCGCTTCATCCGCGCCAATGCCTCGCGCTATAAGCTCGACACCTCGTTCATCGGCATCACGGGCTTTTCGAGCGGCGGACATCTGTCGTCGCTCGCGGGCGTGACCAACGGTGTGGGACGCTACACCATCGGCCAAAAAACTGTCGATATTGAGGGTTGTGTCGGCCAATGCCTCGACTTCTCCAGCCGTGTGGATGCCGTGGTAGACTGGTTCGGTCCGGTTGATATGGCCCACATGGAGAATTGTGAGACGGTCAAGGACGAGAAGTCGCCCGAGGCGGCCCTGATGGGTTGCGCACCGGCATCGGCCCCCGACCTCGTGTCACTTATCAGCCCCATCTCGTACGTCCACGCCGGCTGTCCGCGCTTCATGGTCATCCACGGTACGGCCGATGACGTCGTGCCCTCGTGCCAGAGCGAGCGTTTTGCCGGGGTTTTGGCCAATGTCGGTCGTCTCGACACCCTCATCATGGTGAACGGCGGCAAGCATGGCCCCGTGACCTTCAACGCCGAGACCTTCCGCGCCATGACGCGCTTCTTCACCCGCGAGGCAACCCGCAGCATCGTGGTCGAGGAGGGCGGCCTTGGCCAATATCCAGCCGTGATGCGCGACGAGGTCACACTGCCGGCCCACACCGTCTTCGTGCCGCAGGACCTGACACCGTTCAATGCGCAGAATCCGCTGCCCGTCCTCGTGTGGGGCAACGGCGCCTGCACCAATTCGCCGTGGGAGCACTTCAAGTTCCTGAACGAAATCGCATCGCACGGCTATCTGGTCCTAGCCACGGGCTACATCCCGATGGAGGAGGTGCCCTACCGCGGCCCAATGTCCACCACCGGCCAGCAGATTGAGAGCATCGACTGGGCCATTGGCCAAAACCGCAATCCCGAAAGCCCGCTCTACGGACGGATTGACACGGCCCACATCTGCGTGGCCGGTATGTCGTGCGGCGGTCTCCAGACGCTCTACAACTGCGCCGACCCGCGCATCTCGGCTTTGATGGTGTGCAACAGCGGCCTGTTCAAGATGGAGAATGCTGTGCGCGCCATGCCCGGAATGCCGATGCCGCAGAAATCGAAATTGGCCGAAATCCACACGCCGGTGCTCTACATCCTGGGTGGCGAGTCGGACATCGCCTATGAGAACGGTATGGACGACTTCAGCAAGATCACGCTGGTTCCGGCGGCTGTGGCCAATTTCCCTGTGGGTCATGGCGGCACCTACCGTCAGCCTCACGGCGGCGAGTTCAGCGTCGTGGCCACCGCCTGGCTCGACTGGCAGCTGAAGGGCAGCAAGGAGGGCGCCAAGATGTTCCAGGGCCGGAAGTGCCTGCTCCCGCAGCGCGAGGGCTGGACGTTGGAGAAGAACCGCCTGTTCGACAAGTTGAAGTAAAGACCCCCTCCCATTAAAACACACAAAGGTATGAAACACATTTTTCTAGCTTTGGTGCTTTGTCTTTTTTGCCAATGTTCATTTGCGCAAAAAATTACGGGGAAATGGCATTGCCCCAAAGAGGTTACAAAGCAGGTCGAAATGGGATATGAAGAATTGTCGTGTGTGTATAAGTTCAAGAAGAGCGGCAGACTGATTATCAAGATTGAAGGAGTGACAGCCGTTAGACATGGTTTATACTCATCCCATTTCAATCATCAACGGCGTGGTTATATCTGCATTAAAGGAAAGTACACCATTAGTGATGGGAAAATTTCTTCGATAGTGGAAAATGAAGGAGTAGAAACTTATGCCGTGGAATCCCAGAATTATGATTGGAAGGCTGAAACACCCGCATCAGAATCTGCATCAGAAATCAGTCGCGAAGATTCTTATGGCAATGCGAGGTCAAGAATACTTCGCAAGAGGCTATTGGTCTATCGCTTCCTTTGGGACTGGGATGAGGAACCATATTCCGTAACTGACAAGGAACTGAAAATCGGAGAGCAACTTGTCTGTAACCGTCCGTAAGGAAGACATCGATATACAGGTCGTTTCAGCGATAAGTATATAAGTTCCTCTACTTATGAAAAAATACATTCTTTTATCATTGTTTTGTATGTTACCATTCTCCGTTTTTTCACAGAAAATTACGGGGAAATGGCACTGCACGGCCGAGACCCTTTCGCAGTGTCGTTTGGGCTTTCAGGTGGCCAGTTGTACCTATAAGTTCAAGAAGAATGGCACCATGATCATTAAAATCAAGGGCGATTCTTATGTTGGACAGCAACTCTATTCCGGTGACTACGAACACCATTATACTGGCGGTATGACAATCAAGGGAAAGTATTCCGTCCAGGATGGGAAAATTACGTCTCATGTCACCAAGGAAGACATAGAGACCTACGCTTCCGATATCCCGAATACCACAACAGAAGGTGGCTACACGCCGGCCTATGCCGCTCATGTTGAATACCAAGGTGAGAATACCTATCGGAGCGTCAAGGAAATGGAGTTGCGCCGACGGGCTATGGATTATCCGTTCCTTTGGGACTGGAAGGATGTCCCGATCAGTTATTCCGGGAAAAGACTGAAAATCGGCGACAAGCTGATAATGCGATAAACAGAGGGGAGACGTCACTTCGCGGTGGCGTCTCTTTTCGTGTGTTGTGCGGCCTCGATGGGCGAGAAAAGCGCCATTGGCCAATAAAGAAAGGGGAAAGTTTCAAAATTGAAAGATTTTGGCACAAATCATTAAGTCCGATTGGCCATAAAACGATATCTTTGCGCTCGAAAAACTTTATCCGTAACCAAATCTTTACTTATATGAACATGAAACGCAGTTTCCTTATTTCTCTTGCGGCCGTCGGAATGTTGTCGGCCAATGCGCAGAATCCGTACCTGCCGCTCTGGGAGCACCTGCCCGACGGCGAACCCCGTGTGTTTGATGACCCCGACAATCCGGGCCACCAGCGCGCCTACATCATCGGCTCGCACGACGTGACCTACACCGCCTATTGCGGCCCCGACATCCGTATGTGGTCCGCTCCCGTCGAAGACCTCAGCCAGTGGCGCGACGAGGGACCCATCTTCACATGGTTCGTCAATGGCCAATGGGACACCATGTTCGCCCCCGACCTCGTCGAGACCGTTGACCGTACCACCGGCAAGAAGACCTATTGGCTCTATCCGCACTCACGCGGCTGGCGTCGCGTCCCGATGGTCTGCAAGGGTGACCGTCCGAACGGCCCATTCACGCCGGTCAACCTCACGGCCGACGGTACGCAGTGCCTCCCCGGCTCGCTCATCGACTTCGACCCGTCGGTCTTCATCGAGAACATCACCGACAAGAAGGACCCCGACTTCGACAAGGGCTACCGCGCCTACGTCTTCTACGGCTTCCAGCACTCGACCGCCGTCGAACTTGACCAGCAGACGATGTACTCCCAGCGTGAAGGCACCGAGCGCATCGACCCGTTCATCCCGGCCAGCAGCCGCGACGGCAAGCTGCTCGATAAGGAGGGCAGCGAATACAAGGCTCTCTACAGCGGCCAGAACCCGTTGGACTTCAACTTCTTCGAGGCAAGCTCCATCCGCAAGGTGGGCAACAAATACGTCATGGTCTTCTCCGGTTACTCGGGTAAGGAGTACGGCCTCGGCAACACCAATTCTGCCTTGCGCTATGCCTACGGCGACAGTCCGCTGGGTCCGTGGCGCTCTGGCGGCGTGCTTGTCGATTCGCGTGGCGTCGTGCTGAATGAAGACGGTTCGAAGCTCATCACGACCAATGCTGCCCACAACACGCACGGCTCTCTTCAGGAGATTAACGGCCAATGGTACGTCTTCTATCACCGTCCGCCACGCGGTTTCGGCAATGCCCGTCAGCCGATGGTCGCTCCGGTGAAGATTACGTGGGACAAGAAGCCCGTCGCCAAGGGCGGCCAGGTGCACATCACCGGCTACGACCCATCGGCCAAGAACAACGAATGGACGGCCAAGGCCACTGACGGCAACGAATACACTGGCGCCGAGGTGACCAGCGAGGGCTTCCAGATCTTCGGTCTGCCCCCCTACGCCTACTATTCGGCCGGCATAGCCTGCTTCATGTATGGCCCGAACAGCAACAACTGGATGCAGGACAACCACGATGTATGGAACAACTCTATGGACCTCGCCGGCATCCAGAACGGCGGCATCGTCGGCTTCAAGTATTTCGGCTTCGGCGGATTGGCCAACGACACGAAGGGCGTCAAGGCATTCGATGGCACGAAGTCGGGCGACGGCACAACACTCAGCCTCAACCTCTCGTCGCAGGGCAAGGGCGCGTTCAAAATCCGCGTAGTGCTCGACGACCCGTGGAAGGGCCAGGAAATCGCCGTGGTCAATGTTGCGGCCGATGCTCCGAAGTCGGCCAAAATCTATACGGCCAACGTACCGGCCGTTGAGGGTCTGACCGGCAAGCACGCCATCTACCTCGTCGTCGAGGGTCCCGAAGTCAAGGAGCCCGAGCAGCCTCAGCGTGGCCAATGGGGTGGCCGACAGCAGCAGCCGCAGCGTCCGCAGGGCCTGTTCGACCTGCACGGCATCGGCTTCTCGAAGGCTGGCGCATCGGCCGAAGCTCCAATCGTCCCCGAGGTGCGCATCATGGTCGACGGCAAGCGTCTGAACATTCCGGCCCGTCCGCTCATGTCCACCAACCAGAACGGCTACACCGAGTGCAACCGCTACCAGCTCTATGCGCCATTGGCCAAGAACTCGAACATCGTGGCCGACAGCAATTCCGGCGACGTGAAGATTGAGGTCGGCTCTGTTGCCGACGGCCGCGCCACCGTCCGGGCCACCTACAAGGGCGTAACGAAGATCTTCCTCATCAACTGATATCGTATAATTGACAGTTGAAAGTTAAGAATTGAAAATTGAAAGTTTTTCCATCGTTATGGCGAGACTTTCAATTTTCAACTTTCCGTTTTCAATCTGATTTTTTCACCATGAAACGACTTATTTTTTCCCTTACCATTTCGGCCAATGTCCTGATTACCGCCATTGGCCAGACCATCACCTTCAGCCAGAAGCACGGATTCTATGACGCGCCGTTCAGCCTCGAAATCAAGGCATCAGGCCCATCGGCCGATGCGACGGCACAATTGCGCTACACGCTGGACGGCAGCGAGCCATCGTCCACAAGCCCGATTTACACATCGGCCATTGAGGTCAAGGGCAATGCCATCGTGCGTGCGGCTATGGTGGCCGATACGGGGCGCGTCTCGGCCATCGGAACCTCAACCTATCTCTTTGTGGCCGATGTCCTGGCCCAGTCGAACACGCCCGAGGGCTACCCGACGACGTGGGGCAAGTATTCGCAGATGAGCGGTACTGCCACGGCCGACTACGAGATGGACCCCGAGATGACGGGCAATCCCACCCTGCGCCAGAAGATTGCCGACGGACTGAAGACCCTGCCCGTCTTGAGCATCGTGACCGACAAGGACAACCTCTTCAGCCATGAGAACGATTCGGTGCGCGGTGGCATCTACATCTTCACCGGCCCTCCGGTCGCGGACAACACCGGCCACGGTTGGACCCGTCCGGCCAACGTCGAGCTCTTCGGCGGTCCGCAGCAGCACGACATGAGCGCGACCTGCGGCCTGCGTCTGCATGGCGGTCATGGCCGATTGGCCGAAAAGAACCCGAAACACTCGTTCCGCATCGTCTTCAAGGAGAAATATGGAGAGAAGTCGCTGAAATATCCGCTCTTCGGCGAGGATGAACCGAAGAAGTTCGACCAGCTCGTTCTGCGCTGCCACTTCGGCAACTCATGGCAGCATTGGGACAATTACAACCGCCAGAAGGCGCAGTACACGCGCGACGTGTGGGCCCGCCGGATGCAGCGCAAGATTGGCCGCACGAGTGTCAATGCGCTCTACGTCCATGTCTTCCTGAATGGCATGTACTGGGGCCTCTACAACCTGGCCGAGCGTGTCGATGACCAATATGGCAAGGACCACCTGGGCGGCGACAAGGAGGACATCGACGTCATCAAGATCGAGGAGGACGGTGGCAACCACATCGAGGCCAGCGAGGGCGACCTGGAGGCGTGGAACCTGCTGGTCGAGACTGCGCGCGAAGTGGCCCGTTCGGGCAGCGACAACACGGCCTACTACCGCTTGCAGGGCCTCAACGCCGACGGCGAACGTGACCCCGAGCTGGAGCCTCTGCTCGACATCGACGGCTTCATCGACTATATGATCATCAACCAGTACGGCGGCAACAACGACTGGGACCACCACAACTGGTACGCCCTGCGCCGCGTGGGCAGTGAGAGCCAGGGTTTCCGCTTCCTCTGCTGGGACTCGGAGCTCATCATCGAAGACCCGAACATCAACGTCGTGAGCAAGAACAACGGCAGTTCGTTCCCGACGGGCATCTTCAACAATTTGTTGGCCAATGCCCAGTTCACGAAACGCTATGTGGCCCGTGCGCGTGAGCTGTTGGCCGATGACGGTCTGCTGGGCGAGGAGAGCGCCGTGCAGGTGTGGGACAGCCTCTACAACGTCATCCACGAGGCACTCTATTGCGAGGCCGCCCGCTGGGGTGACTATCGCCGTGACGTGCATCCGTGGCAGTCGCGCGGCTCGCTCTATACGGTCGATGAGACCTACCAGGCCGAGCGCAACCGCCTCTTGACGCAGTTCTTCCCGACGCGCGCGGCAAGGACATTGGCCGACATCATCGCCTATACGGGCTACGATGACTTTGAGGCGCCGGAAAACTGGGTGAAGATGACCGCCTCGATGTTCCAGGAATGGAATGGGACGGGGGCCAATGCGCAGCCTGTGGGTGCCTATAACGTCGATTGGAACTTCGGTTCGTCGCGTGACGGCGGCAGCGTCATCGCCGGTTCGGTGGGCGTGGAGTACAACCGCTTTGCCGACCTGACGGACTACGACTATATCGTCTTCCGCGGACGTGGCAACGGCGTGCGCCTCATCGCCAACCGTCTGGTGCCGAGCGGCCCGTACAAGCAGATTGTGGCTTCGTTCAACGCGAGCGACCCGTATTGGAACAACGACTGGCAGTGTGTCGTCATCCCATTGGCCGAAATCGCTGAAAAACAGACCAATGAGGGTCGTACGCGCGTCGATGACTTTGTCCACCTGAACACCATCAAGGTCGATTGGAACAGTTCGCTGACCGTCACCTCGGCCTACCTCATTCCGGCCGACGGCGCACAGAGCATCCGCACGATGGCCGACAGCGAAAGTCGCGTAGCGCGCCCTGTTTACGACCTGCTTGGTCGTGAGGTTCCTGCCAATGGCTCCCTGCGCAGCGGTATCTATGTCGCCGGTGGCCGCAAGGTGCTGGTGAAGTGATAATTTAAGGGTAGGAAAAGGCTTAAAAAAGGAGTAAAAGTGGAGTAAAAGGGACGATACGAACAGTCCCGAAATACTTCCGTCAAATACAGCAAACGTCTTTTTTACTCCTTTTTTACTACCCTTTTACTCCCTTTTTACTCCCTATAAAATCTTGAATAAAATCCATTGACATGAAAAAGAATCTACTGACGACAGCTGTGGCATTGGCCTCAATCGTCATCACCGCCACGGCCCAGCAGCATCATCGGCTGTGGTACGCCCATCCCGCATCGCACTGGCTGGAGGCGCTTCCCGTGGGCAACTCGACACTCGGAGCCATGGTCTATGGCGGCACCGACACGGAGGAAATCCAGCTCAACGAAGAGACCTTCTGGAGCGGACAGCCGCACGACAACAACAGCCACGAGTCGCTCGACGTGTTGCCCGAAGTGCGCCGCCTCATCTTCGCCGGCAAGGAATATGAGGCATCGAAGCTCATCGACAAGCACTTCGTCAAGGGCCCGCACGGAATGCGTTTCCTGCCCCTCGGTAGCCTGAAACTGCATTTCGGCCACACCGACGTGACTGGCTACGAGCGTGCTTTGAACTTGGCCGATGCCACATCGACCACAACCTATACCTGCAATGGCGTGAAGTACGAGCGGACCGTCTTTGCCTCGCAGGCCGACAGCGTAATTGTGTTGCACCTGAGAGCCAACAAGAAGGGGGCGCTCAGCTTCAACCTGTCCTACCAGAGCCAGTTGCCCCTCAACGTCGATGCAAAGCATACGTGCCAGTGTCCGTTAGTGGCTGGAACAGGCAATGAGGGTGGCCGCCTGACGGCTACCGTTCAAGGCGTCGAGCAGGAAGGCATCAAAGCCGGCCTGGCCGCCGAGTGTCAGGTTAGCGTGCGTGTAGAGGGGAAGAATGCCAGCGTCAGCTTCCCGGAGTCTGCCATTGCCGTGGAAAATGCTACCGAGGCTACTATATACATCACGGCAGCCACCAACTATGTGAACTACCACGACGTGAGTGGCGATGCTACCAAGAAGAACAAACAGCGCCTGTTAGCAGCCGAAAGCATCCGGTTCCCGGAGCTGCTGAAGCGCCATGTACAGAAATATCAGGAGCAGTACAACCGCGTGACGCTCTCATTGGCCAAGAACGCCAACAGCTCGCTCGAGACCGACAAGCGTGTGGCCGCCTTCGAGAAGGATGCGACCGACCTCGACCTCGTGTCGCTCATGATGCAGTACGGCCGCTACCTGCTGATCTCCTCGTCGCAGCCCGGTGGTCAGCCGGCCAACCTGCAGGGCGTGTGGAACGACAAGATGAACGCGCCGTGGGACTCGAAATACACCATCAACATCAACGCCGAGATGAACTATTGGCCGTCGCTCATCGGCAATCTGGCCGAGACGCAGCAGCCGCTCTTCTCGATGATCCGCGACCTGAGTCAGACGGGTGCCAAGACCGCCCGCGAGATGTACGGCTGCCAAGGCTGGGTCGCCCATCACAACACCGACCTGTGGCGCATCGCCGGCCCCGTTGACGGCACTCCGTGGGGCATGTTCCCGACCGGCGGCGCATGGCTCACAACCCACCTCTGGCAGCACTTCCTCTACACGGGCGACCGTCAGTTCCTGGTCGATTACTACCCCGTGATGAAGGGTGCGGCCGATTTCCTGCTCGACTTCATGCAGACCTATCCCGACACGGGCGACGTGAAGACCGCTGCCGGATGGCTCATGACCGTTCCGACCGTCTCGCCCGAACATGGGCCGCAGGGCAAGGGCACGAACGTCTGTGCCGGTTCGACGATGGACAACCAGATCTGCTTCGACGTGCTGTCACAAGCATCCAAGGCCGCCCGCGTGTTGGGCAACAACGACGATTCGCGCCGGTACGATGCGGCATTGGCCAAGTTGCCGCCGATGCAGATTGGCCGTCATGGTCAGCTCCAGGAGTGGCTCATCGACGCCGACGACCCGAAGGACGAACACCGCCACATCTCGCACCTCTACGGCCTCTATCCCTCCAACCAGATTTCGCCCTACACGCATCCCGAACTCTTTGCGGCTGCGGCCAATACCCTTCGGCAGCGCGGCGATATGGCGACGGGCTGGAGCCTCGGCTGGAAGATCAATTTCTGGGCGCGTATGCTCGACGGCGACCATGCCTTCCTGATTATCAAGAACATGCTGCACCTCCTGCCCGACGACCGTCAGATGCGCCAGTTCCCTCTGGGCCGCACCTATCCGAACCTGTTCGACGCCCATCCGCCGTTCCAGATTGACGGCAATTTCGGCTGCTCGGCCGGCGTGTGCGAGATGCTCATCCAGAGCCACGACGGCGCCGTCCACATCCTGCCTGCCCTGCCCGAATCGTGGCGCGACGGCGAGGTCAAGGGCTTGCGTGCGCGTGGCGGTTTTGTGGCCGATGTGAAGTGGCGCGATGGCCGTCCGCTGTCGGTCAAGATCAAGTCCACCATCGGAGGTACATTGCGCGTGCGCAGCTATTGGCCGTTGAAGGGCAAGGGCTTACGTCCGGCGTCGGGCGCATGTCCGAATCAGCTCTACGCTCCGGCCAATGTCAAGTCGCCGCTCGTCTCGCCCGAACTGAAGGAAACGCCATCGGCCACGCTCCGTCCCGTCTATGAATACGACGTCGAGACATCGGCCAACGAGAGCGTAGTGCTGAGTTATTAGTTAATAGTTATTAGTTATTAGTTATTAGTTATTACCCTCTAATCGTTATTAGCAACTGGTCGTATCGTCCCTTTTCAATCCAGAGACGTGCCAATGGCGCGTCTCTACACTCTTTTTCACTCCCTTAAAAACTCTTTTAAATGAAAAAAATCATTACTTCACTTTTGGCCGCTTCGACCTTCTTTTTGGCCGATGCCCAGCAGGTCATCAACCTCCTTACCGGAGAGGTGAGGGAGGGAAGTGATGCGGCAGGACCTGTTAAAACCGTTGAAACACTTGATGATGGGTATTTGGTGACGTATGAGTTTACGGAAGCAGTTCTGGAAAAAGACCCATATTTATCAGATTGTATTTTGTGGAAATATCCTAATTTTATGGTGTCTGATATAAATGGGTCTCCTGCGTTTCCATATCAAAATGGTTGGGTGGATATAGATGATTATACACCAACAATAATGGTGGAAGATAGTAGTTATATGGATTATTCTTATCAATTGGCTCCAGCATATCCACCTCAACCAATTTCAAATCCTTATTCAGAAATAGAGAGATTACCGATTTCTCCTTATTCTGGCTTTTCCCATATTTCTCTTGTGGAGACAATAGGCTTTCGACGATTCTCAGGAAGAAGGCAGGTGCTGTTTACCGTCTATCCCATACAATATAGTTACGAACAGCAGATTATTCGTGCCTATACGAAAATTTCAGTCAAAATTACCCTTTCGGACAACACGACGGGCATTGAGGAGTTGAAATCCAAGTGCGATGCTTCAAAGTGTAGTTTCACCTTGGATGGGCGTCCAGTTAAGGGCAATGTCAAAGGTGTAACTGTCAGAAATGGCCAGAAGATAATTGTCAAGTAGCCGGAACAAGCCTTTTTTCAAGCTCAATATGAAAAGATTATTTTTATTTATTGGAACCATTTTGTTGTTTGCATCCGTCGATGCCCAGCAGGTCATCAACCTCCTTACCGGAGAGGTGAGGGAGGGAAGTGATGCGGCAGACCCTGTTGTAAAAGTGGATACAATTGAAAATGGTTACTTGGTAAACTGCGCTTATTCGGAAGCTATTCTAAAACAAGATTACGAATTGCCGGACTGTATAATGTGGAGTTATCCTGGTTATATGATTTCTTATCTTGATGAATGTCCTGCATTTCCTTATCGAAACTATAGGCAGTTCATAGCCGACTTCGCATATACTATAGAAGTAATTGATAGTAGTTATGTCGATTTTTCTTATCAACTCGCACCAGCAGTACCTGTACAACCAAGTTCGCATCCTGATGAAGTTGAGAGATTGCCGATATCCCCATATCAAGGATTCCAACCTGTGTCACTTGTCAGTCCATGGGGAATAAGAAAAGATTCCGGGAAACGATATGTGATGTATACGGTCTACCCAATACAATATAGTTACGAACAACAGATTATTCGTGCCTATACGAAAATTTCAGTCAAAATAACCCTTTCTGGCGGCACGACGGGCATTGAGGAGTTGAAATCCAAGTGCGATGCTTCAAAGTGTAGTTTCACCTTGGATGGATGTCCAGTTAAGGGCAATGTCAAAGGTGTAACTGTCAGAAATGGCAAGAAGATAATTGTCAAGTAGCCGGAACAAGCCTTTTTTCAAGCTCAATATGAAAAGATTATTTTTATTTATTGGAAACATTTTGTTGTTTGCATCCGTCGATGCCCAGCAGGTCATCAACCTCCTTACCGGAGAGGTGAGGGAGGGAAGTGATGCCGCAAAACCAGTTAAAACCGTTGAAACACTTGATGATGGGTATCTGGTGACTTGGGAGTTCTCTGAAGCTGTTGTTAAAAAAGATTATTCATTTTCAAATTGTGTGTTATGGTGTGTCCCTGGGTTTATGGACATGATGGAAGCCGGTGTGCCAGCCCTTCAGTACAAACTTAATTGGTTGAAAGTCGGTGATTTGATTCCTTCTCCAGTGAAGATTGTAGAAAGCAATTACGTTGATTATAATTATCAACTCGCACCAACAATTCCAGCACAGCCTATTGGACAACACCCTTATGACGAAGTGCAACGAATCCCAATCGTTCCGTATGACGGCTTTATGCCTGATTCAGTTGTAAAAGAATTGGGTTATGACAATACTGATTCTTATACAGGTTATTATGTGTCTCCTTTTCAATATAATTATGAACAACAAACTGTAAGAGCGTACACTAAAATCGTTTACAAAGTGACGCTTTCTGGCGGCACGACGGGCGTGAAAATGCCATTGGCCAACACCCCGACTATCGAGCCGTTCACCCTCGACGGACGTGTTGCGACCGATGGCGCACGCGGAATTGTCGTGCGTGGAGGTAAGAAAATCATTTCAAATCACAAATAATAAAATCTTTACGTTATGAAAACCAGACTTTTCCGAACCCTATTGGCCGCCGCGATGCTCGTTCCCGCAGCTGGGGCATTGGCCGATGACTACCAAGTGCTCCACACCGAGCCGATTCAGAACCCGATGCTCTGGGCCGACTGTCCCGACCCCGACGTCATCCGCGTGGGCGACACCTTCTATATGGTCTCGACCACGATGCACCTCATGCCAGGCGCGCCCATCATGGCCTCGCGCGACCTGAAGAACTGGGAGACCGTCAGCTACCTCTTTGACCGGCTGACCGATTCGCCCAAATACGACCTCACGGACGGCACCGTCTATGGTCGTGGCCAATGGGCAACGTCGCTCAAATGGCACAAAGGCAAGTTCTACGCCCTGCTTGCGCCCAACGAGGGCGGCCCGATGGGGCAGACCTACATCTTCACGGCCGACAAGGCTGAAGGCCCCTGGACCATCCACTCGCGAATGCGCCATTTCCACGACTGTTCACTCTTCTTCGACGACGACGACCGCGTCTATGTCATCTACGGCACGGGCGAGATGATGGAGCTGAAGGCCGACCTGAGCGACGTCATCGAGGGTACGCACCGCAAGATCTTCGAACGTGAGGCCGACGAGCGCGGTCTGCTTGAAGGAAGTCGCGTAGTGAAGCACAACGGCATGTACTATCTGCTCATGATATCCCACACCTACGCCCCCGGCCGCCATCGCCGCGAGGTCTGCTATCGCACCGACGACATCAACAGCGGCAAGTGGGAGAAGCAGGTCATACTCGAAAGCGACTTCGGCGGCTTCGGCTACGAGGCGCAGGGCACCATCGTCGATTCGGAGGACGGCGACTGGTACGGCATCATCTTCCAGGACCGTGGCGGCGTCGGCCGTGTGCTCACCGTGATGCCCTGCCGCTGGATTGACGGTTGGCCGATGTTGGGCGACGAGAACGGCAAGGTACCCGCCACCGTGCGTCCCCTGCGCAGCGGCGAGCCTGTCAAGTCGATTGTCATGGCCGATGATTTTTCCGCGCCGACCCTCGGCCTGCATTGGCAGTGGAACCACAACCCGGTTGACAACGCATGGAGCCTCGCCGAGCGTCCGGGCTACCTGCGTCTGAAGACCAACCGCGTTGTGCCCAACCTCTACCTCGCACCCAACACCATCACGCAGCGCATGACGGGTCCGACGTGCAGCGGAACGGTCTCAATCGACTTCTCGCACATGAAGGACGGCGACCGTGCGGGCTTCTGCGCCTTCAACGGCAACAGCGGCGTGCTCACGCTGAAGTGCACCGGCAAGACCGTCACCCTCGAAATGAGCGAACAGGTCGTCGCCCTGACCGACCGCGAGAAGGCCGTCAAGGAGGTCACGGAGCAGGTCATCGAGTCGGTCGCATTGGACAAGAAGACGCGCCAGATCTGGCTGCGCATCGACGGCGACTTCCAGCCCGGCCACAACGATGCTGCCAACTTCTTCTACAGCCTCGATGGTGAAACCTGGACGCAGATCGGCACCAAGAACTACCGGATGCAGTTCGACTACCGCCGCTTCTTCATGGGCACGAAGTTCGCCATCTTCAACTACGCGACCCGCAAGGCCGGCGGATATGTCGATGTGGACAAATTCGATTGCGTGAGCCACTGACCAACAGACCCACCGACCCCCTCCCGACCTCCCCGAGGGGAGGGGAAGGCCCCACCCCCAGCCCCTCCGCAAGGGAGGGGAGTGTATGCCAAAATAGGGTAGGGTGATAGCTGAGAAAATCTTTCGTGTTTTTCGTGCCTTTCGTGGTTAAAAAAACTTCATCGCACGCAATTATCTTCATGTGAGACAACGATTTTCGTGTTTTTCGTGAATTTCGTGGTTAAAAAAACTTCATTGCACGCAATTATCTTCATGAGAGACAACGATTTTCGTGACTTTTCGTGAATTTCGTGGTTATTAAATTAAAGGCATGATTTTAGTGGTTAATTCCATTGGCCACAAACATAATAATCCCCGTTGCCCTGGAAAAAATGGGACAACGGGGATTTTTCGTTTTCTCCTCCCCGGAGGGAAGGTTGGGTGGGGGTCTTTAATATCCGAAAATCTCTTCGGTTGAGACTCGCTTCACGGGGCCATACTTCTGCAGGGCCTTCATGTCGAGCTCCTTCTCGTCGCCCAGGATGATGTAGCGGTAGGGCTTGTGGGCCATCTGCTGCTGCTCGAAGGTGACGATGTCCTGGAGGGTGACATTGGCCAATGCCTTGTAGATGCGCTCGTTCAGGTCGTAGTCAATGCCGCGCTGCTGGGCGCTCAGCCATGCGTTGATGAGGCCGAACTTGGTGGTGCGCTGGCTGGCCAGACGCTTGGTAAGGGCATCCTTGGCGATCTGGAACGAGGCCTCGCTCTGTGGAATCGTGTCGAGGATGACGTGGAACTGGCGCACGCAGTCGAGCATCTTGTCATTCTGCGTGATGATGTGCGTGAAGAAGTATTCCGGCCGGTCGGTGTAGCTCGGCTCGACGTACGAGGCGAAGGCGTTGTAGGCCAATCCGCGTGCCTCGCGCAGCTCCTGGAAGACCACGGTGTTCATGCCGCCGCCGTAATATTCGTTGAAGAGCGCCTTGACCGCAGCCTCGTCGGGATTCCACGCGCGGCCCTCGTTGTGGAACATGCGCATGTAGATGTTCTTCGCGTCGTAGGGGGCGATGAGGATTTCGTTCTGTGGCGTTGGCTGGAGCGTCTCGTGCTTGCCTTCGGGGGCGGGCAGGAGCGTGGCGGTGGGCTGGTGGACGGTCGTAATGACATTGGCCAATGCCGTTTCGCTCATCGGGCCGTAGTAGAGGACGGTGTGCGCATACTGCTTGAGGTTCTTCAGCAGGTCGAGCAGTTCCTGCGGGTCGGTCTGCATCAGTTCGCTGGCGGTCATCGTGTTGCGCAGGTGGTTCTCCGGGCCATACAGGCCATATTGCACGAGATACTGGAAGTTGGTGCGCTGGTCGTTCTTGGCGTCCATACGGGCCTTCTCGCGGATGGCGACGGCCTGCTGATAGAGTTCGGGGTCACTCTTCGCATTGGCCAGGAAATGTTCGAGCAGGGCCAATGCATCGGCCATATTCTCGCTCAGGCCGCTCAGCGTGACGTCGATGTGGCGCGTGCCCACGCTGATGTTGTAGCTGCATGCCAGCTTGTAGAACTGCTGCTGGAGCTGCTCGGCCGTGAGGGAGTCGGTGCCCAGAAATTCGAGATAGTCGGCGGCGTCGCTGTAGCGGCGGTCCACGTCGGTGCCGAATTCATAGTGGAAGGCGAGCGTGAAGCGGCCGTTCAGCGTGTTCTGCACGTAGATGTAGGGCAGGGGCTGCTGGCCGAAAGTGAGGTCGCGCTTGAAATCGACGAAGCGTGGCTCGATGGGCTTCACCTCGCTGGCCTGAACCTCCTTGACGAAGTCGCTCATGACTTGAAGATGGTCACGTAGTTGTTGCCGAAATGGGCATTGGCAAAGGCCATAATCTCCTCTTTCGAGATGCCTTCGATGCGTTCCAGGGTCTTGACCTGCTGCTCCCACGGCTTCTCCTGGATGAAGGCATCGACGTACATGTCGGCGCGTGCCCGGTTGCTCTCCAGGGCGTTGTAGTAGTGCAGTTTCATGTTGTTCTTGACCGATGGCAGCAAGTCGTCGCTGAACTCGCCGCTCTTGAGCTTTTCGATTTCGGCCAATAGGATTTCGCGGGCCTCCTCGAGCGACTGTCCCTCACGCGGATAGCCGGCCAGGATGAAGGCCGAGTGGTCGCGCATCTTGAGGGAGCCGCCCCATGAGCCCAGCATCTTCATCTGCTGGTTGATGTCGAGGTCCAAGAGACCGGCTGTGCCATTGGACAACATCTGCTCGATGACGTCCAGCGTGTCGCTCTGGAGCGACGATGCCTTGTCGAAGCGGTAGCCCAGCCAGAGGTGTTCGGCTTCGAGGCCGATGACCGAGGTGTCGCTGGGTGCCGTCAGTGCGGGCAGTGCGTCGAATGTGGGCTGCTCCACGTCGTCGCCCGGTTGCCATTGGCCGAAATATTTCTCAATCGTCGCGATGGTCTCGTCGGGGTTGAGGTCGCCGGCCATACAGATGGCCACGTTGTTCGGGCGGTACCACTTGTTGAAATAGGCTTTGATGTTGGAGATTGAGGGGTTCTTCAGGTGCTCCTGCGTGCCGATGGTGGTCTGCGTGCCGTAGGGGTGATTCGGGAAGAGCTTGGCCAATAGCGCCGTGTAGGTCTTGTTGCCGTCTCTGGCCAATCCGATGTTGTACTCCTCATAGACGGCCTCCAGCTCGGTGTGGAAACCGCGGATGGTCATGTTCTGGAAGCGGTCGGCCTGGATCTTGGCCCAGTTTTCGACCTCGTTGGCGGGGATATCCTCGACGTAGCAGGTCACATCGTTCGACGTGTAGGCGTTGGTGCCCTCGGCGCCGATGGCGGCCATCAGCTTGTCATATTCGTTCGGGATGAAATACTGTGCGGCCACCTGGCTCACGCTGTCA
>CACZAY010000002.1 GCA_902779265.1 uncultured Bacteroidales bacterium
AAGAACTCTTGATAAACGACAATCAATATCTCCTTCTACAAGGTGTAATTAATGATGACAGTTATATTTGTGAAAAGGATGAAGCTGCATTATCAAAGTTCGTTTCTCCTGAAAATCTATACATGACTTTCTCTGATTATCACATATATCAATATGATGGAGAGATTCCATGGCACGTTAAGTTAAAAGCTAACAATTATATCTTCCACCACTATAATGAAGGCGATATTGCTTTATCGGGACTAAACATCTTCATAAACGGCAAGCAGATAGACAGTATTATCAACTTAATACGTTCGTTGGTGAACACTGGAGACTTCTCGACAGATGACTTCTTCCAATTCTTTGAGCAGTATCAATCAAGACTGTCTGGATCGTTTGAGGGTGAGATTGACGATGACCTATATTCGGAGGCGCGCTCTGCTGCCAGTGAGATGGCAAAACAAGAAGCTGTTAATTGGCTTAAAGCCAAGGGGTATGACACATCGAACGTTCAGACAGAGTATTCGTTTGTCAATGGTGTCAAGAAAGATGGAGTTGAGTACCATATCGTGGTTAAGAGCTTCCTGACAAAGAAAAATGTTCTGAATGTTAATCCTAACGAATGGTTGTATTTGTTAAACGCGAACTCTCGACTTATGGTCTATTTGGGCCATATGACATTTGCTGTTTTTGACAGAAAGTTATTATTGGGCAATCACGATTTTTTAAAGCTAAGAATCTCTACGTCTAATTTTGAGGTTGAGAATGGAAAACTTGATGATGTAATAAGTCGATTGGCAAAGGATATGCAATATTTTGAACGTACTCATTTTGTATTTGAGCATATTCATGAAGATATTCTTTCAGGTGCAAATTCTCTAGATGACTATAATTTTTACAGTGCAAATTCAGAAGAACAATTTACAGCAGCTAACGATAGCGATATATTATGATAATAGAAAGACAGAAGCAACGGCAGTTCCTTCAAGACGAATTGAAGAAACAAACAGATGAGTTCAAAAACAAGTTGGAATCATCTGCACAAGATTTACTATTGGATAAACATGAGTTGTTCGTGGCAATCTTTATCAAATATATGGAAAATGGAGAGATGCTGTTGAAGTTTCCTGCTTCCAGACCATTGCCAAGAAAGAATGAGCATTTCTATTGTTTTACGTTGCCAGACTGTTTGAGAAGATATAAAGACTGGGGCAGTCAAACATATGGAGATCTTATAAAAAAAGAAACACAAGCAACGGAGATAAGATGTATTTGGCATAGTTCGTCAGATGATCCATTATTTGTTTTGGCAGGTTTTAAGGGCGGTTCCGAAGATTTTAAGAACTATATAGAAAAAACTCCGGGTGGAGTCGTAGTACTTGGTCCCCAAGTCCCTCCATTTGAATACTTGGCTAATCTGGAGAAGGTTACGTACTCCGCTCATGACAAATGCTCGGAAATCTTAGATGCGAATTACAGTAGATTACCTTGGAAACCAGAATTAGTATCAACCAAAGACGATATGACTAGCATTGTCATGGAACAGTTGGCAAAGTTTGACTCCGTGATTATCCAAGGTCCTCCAGGAACTGGTAAAACATTTAGAATAGCTGCCTTGTGCGAGAAACTCTGCTCAAATGGTTATTCTGTTTTAGTGACAGCATTAACGAATCGTGCACTCATGGAAGTTGCCGAGAAATTGAAAGATTCATTAATAAAGGACAAAAAGGTCTATAAGACAAATCTGTCTACTGATGAGTCTAAAGAGGTACGAGGCATTTTGAGTGCAGAAAAAATGTTTTCTATACCAGGGGAGTTAATTTTGTCTACTTTTTATATTTCGAGTGGTTCAGCAGCCAAAAACTATCAAGGACCATTGTACGACTATGTAATAGTTGATGAAGCAAGTCAAGCATTCCTCACCATGCTGGCAGCAGCAAACATGTTAGGAAAAAAGAATCTTTGGGTAGGAGATGTCTGTCAGATGCCTCCCATCGTGAAGACTTCGAAAGATAGAATTAGAAAACAAGGTTATGAGCCATTGATTGACGGATTTGACACTCTGACGATGTCGAATAAGTTTAAAACATACCTGTTATGTGATACGTATAGACTTGGAGAAAGAGCAGCTGCATTTACAGGGTTGTTTTATAATGGGAACCTCAGATCCATGTCAGATGGTGGGTATCTCCAAGTTGAGCGACAGGATGGTCCAATCTTAGTTCCCATGGATTTGCCTGCTGGAGATCCGACTCCTATAGAGGCAATACAAAAGGCTGTTACTATTGCTTCTGAGGTACTAAATAAAGACAAAAAATGTAAAATTGCCATTCTAAGTCAGTTGATTAAAACAACAGGTGCTTTACAAGTGGAAGTAGCACGTCAATTGGGCAGTATCAATAACATATTGGTTGACACTGTGGCTAGAGTACAAGGTCTGACACGTGATGTCACGATATATGTAATTCCTGATACAGATGCGAAGCTTTATAGTCTCGAAAAACGATTGTTCAATGTTGCAACAAGTCGTGCTATAAGGAATACGTACATCATTTGCCCTAAAAACATAGCAGAATATACGTATATGTCTGCAGAGGTTAATAATTATTTGATGAAACTTAAAAATGAACAAGGTTAATATGACAGAACTCGAATTACAACAATACTTGCTCCGCGAGTATCCTCAGGAGAATGCTCGGTGTGAGTGGAAGGAATTTAAGAATCTAAAGAACTCGTTCTGTGGGGACGAGAAGGATGACGTGATTTCCTACGTGTCTGCAATCGCCAACATGGAGGGAGGAAACCTTGTTATAGGTGTACAAGACAAGAGCTTAGAGATTGTCGGTACGGACACCTATAACTATGACCGACAGAAGGCAATCCTTCGGTTGACGGAACGTTGTACGAATCTGTCGAGCGAAGGACTGGATATAGAAGATTACATCACCGATGACACAAAGAAAGTGGTGTGGATAATTCATATTCCAAGACATAAGCCTAAGCTTCCTGTATATGCGCATGATAAGGCATGGCAACGAATTGAAGATTCGCTAGTAGAGCTTACATCTGAACGTCTGAATGCAATTTTGGAAGAGACGAGTCCTACTTATGACTGGTCGGCAGAAATAATCGCTGAAGCCACACTCGAAGATTTGGAGCCAAAAGCTTTACTGAAAGCTCGTGAAGAATACAAGTCAGTTCATCCAAGATTGGCGGATGAAGTGAATACTTGGGATGATATGGAATTGCTCGGTCGGGCTGGTGTTGCGGTTAAAGGGAAATTGACAAGAGCCGCGATTTTACTCCTTGGCAAACCTACGGCTGTACACTTTCTGTCTCCATCTGTAGCAACTGTAACATGGGTGTTGGTTGACGAACATGATGAGAAAAGTGATTATGAGCATTTTACCATCCCATTCTTGTTGACAGTAGATGAAGCACTTGCCAAAATCAGAAATCTCAACCAACGCATTTTGCCTGGGGGTACGTTGTTCCCTGACATCGTAAAGCAATATGATGAATACAGTATCCGTGAGATATTGCATAATGCCATAGCACATCAAGACTATACGATGCAAGAACGTGTAACGATGGTTGAGACTCCAAATTCTGTATCCTTCTCAAATGGCGGGTACTTCTTGCCTGGTTCTGTGCGTAATGCCATCGAACAGACTGGACCACAGAAGTATTATCGCAACTATGCCCTTTGCCAAGGCATGGTTAGCTTTAATATGATTGATACTATCGGGCGTGGAATACGCAAGGTGTTTACGGAACAGCAGAAACGTTACTTCCCGATGCCAGATTATCAGATAGACCAAGCAAAGAAAGAGGTGACAGTAAAGATATACGGCAAGCTCATAAACGAGCAGTATTATCGTTTGTTGAAAGCAAACCCAGATTTGTCACTATATGACTGCATAGCCCTTGACATGGTTCAAAAGCATGAAACGATTGATAAGGACATTGCTGCTCGCTTGAGAAAACTTCATCTGGTAGAAGGTCGCTATCCAAAGCTATTCTTATCTGCATATACAGCCAAAACAGTTGACAATAAGGAGTTAAAAACGGAATATATCCATAACAAGAGTTTCAACGATCTGCACTTTAAGGATATGATTGTCCAGTATCTGCGCTCATTTGGTGGAGCGACAAGAGCAGAACTAAACACCCTTTTACAATCCAAATTGTCTGATGTACTTACCGAAGAACAAAAGATTAGGAAGATTGGCAATATGTTGTCAGCATTAAAGAAGGATGGCATTATTCAACTAAGTGAGAAGAAGAAATGGATTTTAGTCGAAGTTTAGTCGAACTTTTAGTCGAAGTTTAGTCGAACTTTTAGTCGAAGTTTAGTCGAACTTCTCATATAAATCATTGCGAGAAGCCCGTAGAAACGGGGAATGTATGAAAATATTCGTTTCTATTTTTAGTCGAAGTAATTGCTTTGTTTAGTCGAAGTTTAAGTTAAAAAGAAGTAAAGGACATGGTATTTGGAAAGAAAATAAAAGAGTTTAGGGAAGAACGAGGTCTGTTGCAACGGCAGCTATCTGCTGCCTTGGAAATAGACACTCCTATGTATAGCAAAATTGAGCGAGGAGAACGTAAGGCAAAACGCAGCCAGATTCCCATCTTAGCGAAACTTCTGGAGGTAAATGAAAAAGATTTACTCACCATTTGGCTTGCCGACAAAGTTCTTGACGCTGTAGAAAATGATGAGGACGAGATAAAGATAGAAGCCATTATCTATGCACAGAATGAAATCAATGCATAGCCATAACAGTTTTGTGTAAAGCGAAATGTTAATAAACCTTTAATGGGATTCACCACATTAAAGGAATGTTTGAGGCTGAATACGACTAAATTGAAAAGTCCCAAAGCGTTGCAATATCATTGGGAACATCGTGGTATCTTTGTTGTGTCACTAATAATCAAGCAACTTGATATACAAATACTTACAAGCGCAAGTTAGACTCAGACGTGGGTGTTTGACGGCGATACCGTGCTCTATCTGAATTGGGAAGACCTGCGTCGTGCTATCGACTATGAATTGGAGCAGGAACGTGCATATAGCTATAAGGGAAAGAATCAAGATGAAATGGTAAGTCATCTGACAAGGTTTGTCTCCAGTTTGTGGCAGATACATGCCTTTGGTGAGGGGAATACCCGTACCACGGCCGTTTTCACCATACAATATCTGCGCTCTCTGGGATTTGATGTGAACAATGACTTGTTTGCCAAGCATTCTTGGTATTTTCGTAATGCATTGGTTCGTGCCAACTACCACAATATTGCAAAAGGGATAGACTATACCCCGATATATCTTGAGCGTTTCTTCCGTAATCTGTTGTTGGACGAGCAATGGGATTTGCGCAACCGCTATCTGCATATTCATCCAACGGAAGAGTGGAGTGTGCAACCGAATCTAAGTACCCCGACAAGCACCCCGACAAGTACCCCGACAAGTACGATTCGCATTAACAGCCAAAACCTCATCAGAGTAGTATTGGCATTAGGTAACGAACAGATATCGGCCAAAGAATTAATGGGGAAAGTTGGGTTAAAAGATAGAGAGAATTTTCTCGAATATTCGCTAAATCCTGCTATTGCTGATGGCTTTGTCCGTATGCTTTTCCCCGATTCCCCTCGCCACCCACGGCAGAAATATTTACTGACAGAAAAAGGGTTGACATTATATAAAGAATTGACGGAAATGGAATAAGCCTATGCCGCACTTTTGCGAACATACGCTGAAGATGAACGTCATAGGGCCGTTTGAGCAGCTTATCCTTTTGTTATTTTATGTTTCGGGAGTGTGACCGCAATGCCATTGGCCACACTCCCGAATCTTTATCCTACATCGAACACCGAGCCGCCGATGAACTCGCGCAGGAGCGAGTTGCGTGGAATCTCGTTGTCGGACAGCGGGACGAAGTAGGAGAGGAATTTCAGTAGACGTTGTGCCTCGGGATAGGTGGGCGAGTCGGGCTGCACTTCGCTGAGGACCTGGCGGGCCTTGGGGTGGAGGGCGGCCAATTCATAGACCATTGCGGTGTTGAACACGGCGTAGGCGTTCTCCTGGAACGGGAAAATCCACTTTTCCTCGCCGCGGCGCACCGACGGCCAGCGCATGAGTGTCGATTCGGCCGAGCAGCCACGCGTGCTGTAGTCGCGGCACAGGCGGCGGATGAGGCGGTTGTCGCTCGTCGAGATGCGTACGCCCTCCTGCAGCTGCAGGGCGGTGAGGGCCGAGGCATAGACAAGATATTTGTTTTCGGCCGGGATGCGCTCGGTGAGGAGGGGATTCAGGGCGTGGATGCCCTCGATGATGAGCAGGTTGTCGGCCTCAAGATGCAGTTTCTGGCCGTGATATTCCCGTCGGCCGGAATGGAAATTGTAGGTGGGAAGCTTGATCTCGCGTCCCTCGATGAGGTCGATGAGGTCGCGGTTGAATTGGTCCAGGTCCATGGCATAGACCGACTCGTAGTCCTTCTCTCCGTTCTCGTCGAGTGGTGTGTCTTCGCGGTTGACGAACCAGTTGTCCATCGAGAGGGCGACGGGACGTTTCAGGCAGGTCATCAGCTGGATATAGAGGCGGTTGGCGGTCGATGTCTTTCCGCTGGATGAGGGGCCGGCGAGGAGGACGACCTTGGTTTCCGGCCGCGAGGCGATCTCTTCGGCGATGGCGGCCAATTGTTTTTCTTGCAGTGCCTCGGTGGTGCGGATGATGTCGCCGGCGCGTCCGGCACGGATGGCGTTGTTCAAATCATTGACGTTGCTGAGGCCGAAACGGGCATTCCACTCGGCCCGACGGCGGATTGTGTCTTCAATCTTGCTCATAGGTATAAAATTTTTGGCTTAGATATAAAAAACTCGCTTGTTGTTTGACTTTTTTTGGCCGATGTACAGCGCAAAGATAACATATTTCGCAATACGCACCAAGAAAACGGCTGTGGATTTTTGCGGTTTGTCGGGAAATATGGTCACATTGGCCGAAAAAACGTGGAAAAAATTTGGTCGGTTGGAAAAAATATGCTACCTTTGCGCTCGCTAAAAGGAAGAGAAACCCCTTCTGAATGGCCTTATTGCCCCATGGTGTATGTCTCAAACGGATGGTTTGCTCCGCATACGCCGGGTGCAAAGCAAGACTGCCCCATGGTGTAATGGTAGCACACCAGATTTTGGTTCTGTTTGACTGAGTTCGAGTCTCGGTGGGGCAACCAATGAAAGCGGCGTGATCCTTTGGGTCGCGTCGTTCTGTTTTTAACCGCATCCCTTGTCGTGGAGAAAGACATTGGCCAAGAAAAACAAGAGACTTGCGGTGCGACCAATAACGATACACAGATACTGAAAGAGAATGAACCTTGATGTTTTGCGAGTGGGAATCGACGTCGGTTCCACTACGACCAAGATGGCTGTGCTCGACTGTCGGGACAACGTCATCTTCACGCGGTACGTGCGGCACATGGCACGCGCCCGCGAGTCTGTGGTCACGTCTCTGGCGGAGATGGAAAGGGCATTGGCCAATGACCATCGTCTCGCCCCCGGTTCGTACAGCGTCTCCCTGCGTATCACTGGCAGCATCGGCATGGGCATTGCCGAACGCTGCCATTTGCCGTTTGTACAGGAGGTCGTCGCCGCATCGAAGTGCATCCAGCACGAATATCCCGAGGTGCAGTCGATGATTGACATCGGTGGCGAGGATGCCAAGGTGGTCTTCTTCCGCAACGGCGAGGCGCAGGACCTGCGTATGAACGGCAACTGTGCGGGTGGAACGGGTGCCTTCATTGACCAGATGGCCATCATCCTCGGCGTGACGGTCGATGAGCTCAACGCATTGGCCATGCAGAGCACGCAGGTCTATCCGATAGCGTCTCGTTGCGGCGTGTTCAGCAAGACCGACATCCAGAATCTCATTGCCAAGAATATTCCGAAGAGCGACATCGCAGCCTCGATTTTCCGTGCCGTTGCCGTCCAGACCGTCATGACGTTGGCCCACGGATGCGACATCCGCCGTCCGCTGCTC
The DNA here is from genome assembly GCA_902779265.1 of uncultured Bacteroidales bacterium. Classification (GTDB taxonomy): domain Bacteria; phylum Bacteroidota; class Bacteroidia; order Bacteroidales; family UBA3663; genus Liminaster. The sequence continues at coordinate 8,009 of CACZAY010000002.1, forward strand.
TTCTGTGGCGGCCCGTTGAACTTCATTCCGGCATTGCGCCGCGCGTTCATCGACTACATGCATTTGGCCGATGGCGACCTCATCCTGCCCGAGCGCGGCACTTTGCTGCCGGCCGAGGGTGCGGCGTTGGCCAATGTGAACGACGAAGAATGGTTGACCGTCGAGCAGCTCGTGGAGCGGATTGAGGCATCGTTCAACGTTGCGGGAATGACGTCGGCCGGCGCATTGGCCCCGATATTCCAATCTGCTGAAGATTATGGCCAATGGGCAGAGCGCATCCTGCGGAACCGGATTCCATCGGCCGACATCGCACCGGGACAGACGCTACGCGGATTTTTGGGCATCGACAGCGGTTCGACGACCACGAAAATCGTTGTGCTCGACAGCGACGGCCGCATGGTCTTCGACTACTATCACACGAACGACGGCAATCCCATCCGCGCGGTCGAAAACGGACTGAGGGAGCTGAAAGAGAGGTTGTCGGCCAATGGCGCAAGCCTCGAAATCGTGGGTAGCTGTTCGACGGGCTACGGCGAAGACCTGATGAAGGCCGCCTTCCAGCTCGACCACGGCATCATCGAGACCATCGCGCACTTCATGGCGGCGCAGCACATCGACCCCGAAGTGTCGTTCATCCTCGACATCGGCGGTCAGGACATGAAGGCCATCTTCGTGCAGGAGGGCGTCATCAACCGCATGGAAATCAACGAGGCATGTTCGTCGGGCTGCGGCTCGTTCCTCTCGACGTTTGCGACATCGTTGGGCTACGGGGTGGCCGATTTTGCTGCCGAGGCGCGCAGGAGCCAGGCTCCGTGCGACTTGGGCACGCGCTGCACGGTGTTCATGAACTCGAAGGTCAAGCAGGTGTTGCGCGAAGGTGCGTCGGTGGCCGATCTGTCGGCCGGATTGGCCTATTCCGTCATCCGCAACTGCCTCTACAAGGTGCTGAAACTCAAGTCGGTCAACGACCTCGGCAAGCACATTGTCGTGCAGGGTGGAACGATGCGGAACGATGCCGTGGTGCGCGCTCTCGAACTGCTCACCGGTGCTGAAGTGTCGCGCTGCGACAAGCCTGAACTGATGGGTGCCTACGGCTGTGCGCTGTATGCGAAAGAAAAAGAAAAGGGCGACCCCACCCCGACCCTCCCGAGGGAGGGGGAAGAAAAGTCGCTGGACGAATTGTTGGCCAAGGCCGATTTTACGACCAAGAATGTCTATTGCCACGGCTGCGACAACCAATGTCTCGTCACGACCTACAAGTTCGGCAACGGCAAGAACTACTTCTCCGGCAACCGCTGCGAGAAGGTCTTCGTCAATGGCGCATCGGCCAAAAGGAAGGGTCTGAATGCCTACGACATGAAGCTCAGTGCGCTGTTCGACCGCGACGGAAAGGCATCGGCCAACGCCCCGAAAACGACATCGGCCAAGATTCAGACCATCGGCATCCCGCGCGGCTTGAACCAGTATGAGGAGTTCCCGTTCTGGCACACCTTCTTCGAGCAGTGCGGAATCCGCGTAGTGCTGAGCGATGCGTCGAACTACCGCCGCTACGAGCAGAAGGCCGGCATGGTGATGAGCGACAACATCTGTTTCCCGGCCAAGCTGATGCACAGCCACGTGCAGAACCTGATTGACAAGGGCGTGACGGACATCTTCCTGCCGTTCGTCATCCACGAGAAGCAGGCCGACGGGCAGAACAGCTACAACTGCCCGGTGGTGACGGGCTACAGCGAGGTCATCCGCAGCGTGCAGGGCGGCCAGATCAACATGATAAGTCCGGCCATCAGCTTCAAGGACGAAAATCTGCTGCTCCGCCAATGCACCGAACTGATGGCGCAGCTCGGCGTGAAGAGCAAAAAGATTGTGCGTGAGGCATTTGCGCGTGCCCGCTACGAACAGCACGAATACGAGCAGGCTTTGGCCCGCTACAGCGACGACATCCTGGCCGAGGCGCGCAACAACGGCCGCATGGTCATCCTCTTGGCCGGCCGACCCTACCACAGCGACCCGCTCATCCAGCATCAGGTGGCCGACATGATTGCCGGAATGGGCGTCGATGTCATCACCGACGACATTGTGCGCAACAAGGGAATCGACTTGGCCGATGTGCATTTTGTGCCGCAGTGGGCCTACCCGAACCGCATCCTGAAGGCGGCCAAGTGGTGCGCGATGCAGGGCGACGACGTCCATCTGGTGCAGTTCACCTCGTTCGGCTGCGGGCCGGATGCCTTCCTCGTCGATGAGGTGCGCGACCTGATGGTGCGGCATCACAAGTCGCTGACGCTCCTGAAGTTGGACGACATCAACAACGTCGGTTCGATGAAGTTGCGCATCCGCAGTCTCATCGAGTCGCTCAAGCTGGCCAAGCAGAAGAACGCCATCGGCCAAAAACGCAATCCCGAGAAGTTCACCACGACACCGACGTTCGACGAGTCGTGCCGCGGCCGCAAGATTCTCATTCCGTTCTTCACGCAGTTCGTCTCGCCGTTCATCCCCGTGGTCTTCAAGCTGTCGGGCTACGACTGCGAAAGTCTGCCGCTCAGCGACAGCCTGTCTGGCGACATGGGCCTGCAATATGCCAACAACGAGGTCTGCTATCCCGCTACGTTGATTGTGGGCGACTTCGTCAAGGCGTTCCGCAGTGGCCGCTACGACCCCGAAAAGACCGCCGTCGCCATCACACAGACCGGTGGCCAATGTCGCGCGTCGAACTACATCACGCTGATAAAGAAGGCGTTGGTCGATTCCGGTTTCCCGCAGGTGCCCGTCATCAGCGTCGCGTTCGAAGACCTCGGCAACGACCAGCCGGGCTTCACGTTCCCCGTGCGCAAGATCCTGCCGTCGGTCTTCTACGGCATCATGTATGGTGACGTGTTGGCCAAGTTCTACTATCCGTCGGCCGTGCGCGAAAAGGAGCCGGGGTTGGCCAATGCGCTACGCGACAAATACCTGCAGCTCGGCGTCGATGCCCTGATGCGCAAGGACCGCAAGGCGTTGCTCCGACTGCTCGTTCAGGCGGCCGACGAGTTCAACGACATCTGCATCGACCGCGAAACGAAGAAGGTCGGCGTGGTGGGCGAGATTTTCCTCAAGTTCCATCCCTACGCGCACAAGCACGTCGTCGATTGGCTCATCGGCCGAGGCATCGAAGTCCAGCCGCCCATCCTGATTGACTTCTTCATGCAGTCGTTCGTCAACCGCCGCGTCAACCTCGACACGCACATCACGCGCAGCAAGGTGCCCGACTTCATCTTTGCGGCTTTCTACAAGATTATCCGTCGCCAATATGCCAAGTTCAACCGCATCGGCTCACGCTTCCGCTACTACCAGCCGCTACGCGACATTTTCGACGAGGCCGAGGCCGGACGTGACATCCTGACGCTCAATGCCCAGTTCGGCGAGGGCTGGCTGCTGCCGGCCGAGGTGGCCGAATTTGCCAAGATGGGCGTGAACCACGTCATCTCGCTGCAACCTTTTGGCTGCATCGCCAACCACATCATCGCGCGTGGTGTGGAGCGTCGCATCAAAGCGGTCTATCCCGACATGAACCTGCTGAGCATCGACTTCGACGCGGGCGTGAGCGAGGTGAACATCACCAACCGTCTGCTGCTCTTCATCGACAACTTGAAGTGATTCGGGGCATTGGCCAATGAATTTATAGAAAATATTTTGGCCGATGAAATACGGTTGGAATATGACAATAAGGGGTGACCTTTTGTGACTTTTGGGCCTTTCAAGCCGAGACCGGCTTTAGAAAGGCTCTTTTTTCGCGTTTTTTGCCGATTTTTTTGGCCAACTCAAATTTAAAAACTATATTTGCCGCTGCAATTCTCTAACCGGAAATGTAGATTAAAAACCGAATCTAATCATGTTGGCACGTCCTGAACAAACACTTGTCACCAGACCGTAACCACACATTAGATAATAATTCATTATCCTTTAACTAACTATTTTTATTAACTTTAAATCCTAATTTATTATGCACAAACAATTACGTTTAGCGCTCGTCAGCTCGTTAGCGATGCTGTGCGGGACGGGGTTTGCGGCCAATTCTTGGGAGAAAGCCACTTCGCTCTCTGTAGGCGATGTGGTCCTTTTGGCTGTGGACAATGGTACTGTGGCAAAGGAACTGTCAGGGTTTAGCGACACAGGCACGCCTTACGGGACAGTAGAAGATTATGACGGAACGCCTAACGGACTCTATCCGCTTTCAGTCACTGCAGGTTCAGGTGAAGGTTCGTTCGCATTCAAAACCAGCAGCGACACCTACCTTTCATGGAATTCAGGTAATTCACTGAAGACTGATGCAGAAGTCGCCGAAGCATCTTCGTGGACAATAGTATTTGACGGCGACGGCAACGCAACTATCACTAATGTTGAGGCACTCGTTCGCGTTCTTCAGTACAATGCTAGCAATCCTCGTTTTGCTTGCTACACATCATCTCAGACCAAGCCTATCATCTGGAAGCAGGTCGCTGAAGTTGAGCCAGATCCAGATCCACAGCCAGAGTCTTCTTGGGTAGCTCCTACAATCTCAGGAGAGACTCCTGTTGATGGCGGCAGTTACAAGGTAATGAACGTCGGTTCGGGCAAGATCCTCGCTATGGGCAAGGCTTGGTTCTCATGGTCAACGACTGCTATCGTCGCAGAAGATGGTTTCGTAGCTACGTTTACTGGTGATGCTGCAAGCTTTACGTTGAAAAACGGCAACCAAGGGTTTGTCTTCACTTCTGGCAATAACATCGCTGGTGATGCCATGCATGCTGATGGTGGTAATGCTACAAGCTATGGTCTTACTCAGTTGGCCAATGGCAATTATCACATCCATGATGCAGGTGGCGATGCTTCGTCTCTGTGCTGGGGCTACAACAGCACTTTCCATGCTACAGGTATCGTCGCTCATGCAGATGCTACCGCTGAAGGCTGGAACTGCGAATGGGCATTCCTCCCCTCGGATGTGGATTTGAACTTTGTGAAAATGTATGTTGCCAAGAAAGCCTTGTATGAAGCTCTCGTGAATGCAGAAAAACAGGGCGTTGATACTGACGAGGCTAGTGCGGTTTTTGCCAATGAAGAAGCTTCAGTCGATGATTTTAATGAGGCTGCAGCAGCATTGAAGCATGCAACTGCTCTGGTTGTCAACACCAAGGCTGTAGAAGGCGCATCGGCAACAAACGGCATTGAGACCAACTTCGTCGTCAATGGCACGTTCGACCAGGCTGGTGTTGTTTCTCCATGGGTTACCACTGGCGGTTTCCAGAATCAGACTACTGCAACCAACCAGCAAGGTGCATTTACTGTGCCTTTCTTTGAGAACTGGAACGGCACTGCCAATGCAAACAAGATGTATCAGGTCATTGAGGACATTCCTAATGGTAACTATGTATTGAAGATTGCGGCCTTCGTCAATACGTTCGACGCATCTGTGCAGTATGTTTTTGCCAATAATGATAAGGTTTATTTGACCGCAGGTGATCCAACGGCCTACGAGGTGAAGACCATTGTGACCAACAACAAGATTGAAATCGGTCTCGAACAGACTGCTGCTGTGGCCAACTGGATGGGCATCGACAACGTTTCGCTCGTTTATTACGGTGAGGCCAGCGTAGAGGAGTTCGTAACTGCCTACAATGATGCTCTTGCCGCAGCTCAGGCTGTCAACGTCGAGGGCAAGATGAACGCTGATGTCAAGAGTGCCATGCTCGCTGCCATCGCAGCCGAGGTTGACAAGACCGATATCAATGCTTTGAGCGCTGCAACCGCAGCTCTGACCGAGGCTACATCGGCCGCAACTGCCAATATCGCCGCCTATGCCGCCGCTGCCGAGAAACTCGCCGCAATGAAGGCTTTTGTCGAGGCTACCAACCTCTATACAGCCGAGGCATTGGCCGCCTACTACACCCAGCCGGCCGAGAAGTACGAGGCCAATACCTTGACCACCGACGAGGCCAATGCCCTGCAGAATCCGAACACCGTCACCGGATGGCGTAACGAAAACACCGTCGATGACCTGCTCATGAGCGTATGGGATGTCGAGCCGATGAATTGGGACAGCTACCACGTGAACACCTGGTCAACCGAGGGTAACACCGATGGTTCAGAATTCAAGGTTCCATTCATCGAATATTGGACTGGCGATGCTGAAAGCCTTGGCGAAAAGACCTTGACCGCTACCTTGAATGGTGTGGCTCCTGGCAACTACGCTGTTTCAGCTTGGGTTCGTGTACGTGCCAAGAACGGCGCTGACGTTACCGATGTCTATGGTATCAGCCTTGTGGCCAATGAGGGTGAAGCTGTCGATGTGACCGAAGGCGAAGTCATAGGTGAAACGCAGTTCAGCCTTGGCCAATATACCGCTGCTGCCACTGTAGGCGAGGATGGCGTGCTGAAGATTCAGTTCATCGTAGCTGCCGACAACAACATCAGCTGGTTGTCATTCAAGAACGTGAAGTTCGAGGTCGTAATCGACAAGACTGCTCTTGAGACTGCAATCAATAATGCCAAGACTGCTGCCGAGGCAATGGCCAACGCCAACGCTAAGGCATTCCTGGAGACCGCCATTGCCGATGCCGAGGCAATCTATGCAGCCGACGGCAAGACCCAGGCTGAGATTGACGCTGCTGTCACTGCTTTGGCCGGCAAGTTGGAGACTGCTCAGGCAGTCGAGACTTACAAGTTCGGCAAGTATGCACTCTATTCATGGGAGTCATTGGCCGGTATCGTCTGCGAGAAGGGCGGTGTCATCAGCTACGAGAATGGCGACGGCAACCGTCTGAACTACACTCAGGCTGGCTACTACACCATCTGCCTGAACGGCAAGAAGGGCAATATGGGCGATGAGACAGCTTCTGCCAATGCTGGCTATATGCTTGTTACGTTGGATGAGGCTTTGGCCGAGGGCGATGTCATCAACCTCTCTGCATTCCTCAACAAGGATGCCAGCAAGACTGCAAGCGCATGGTTCGTATTCGAGAACGGCACGACCATGGACAGCGGTGATTTTGGCGATGAAGCCAATATCAATGCTGCATTCAACGGCGTTGTAACCACCAAGACGTTGACAGTTCCAGCTGCTGCCGCAGGTAGCAAGACCATCAAGATTACCCGTGGTACGGCTGGTACGAACCTCTTCGTCACCAAGTTGGAAATCAACCGTCTGCCAGTTGACATCACTTTGAATGTCGAGTCAGGCAAGGATATCGCTACCGAACTCGCTGCTGCTGTTGAGGGTAAGGTCGTTGGAAACATCACTATCAACCTCGCTGAGGGTGGAAGCTACACCATCGGTGGCTCAATCGTCGCTCCTGCAAGCTTGACCATCAACGGTAATGGCGCAACGATCGATGCCAGTGCATTGGCAAGTGCCTTCATCAATTATGCAAGTGTCACAGGCGAGATGGCAAAGAAAGATGACGGCACAGACAGTAAATACACAATCGTGGAGAACGTCACTATCCAGGGTGTTAAGATTGCCGGTCTGTCTCAATCGTTGATCAATAATGGTGCGGGTAATGTACTGTTCAATAAGGTCCTTGTTGACAACTCTGTAGTTGAGATCATTGGTTCTAACGCAATCTTTGCTCTTGGCCAGGGCTATCCTGAGGATTTGAAGGTTACCAATTCGACCTTGTGGTCGAAGGACGGACACACAGGCTTCCTGTTCCAGGCTCATGGCAAGGCAGTCGATATCAAGACCACCAATAAGACCTCTTGGACGATTGACAAGAGCACACTCTACCAGATTGCAGTGGGCAAGAAGGCAAACAACACGAACACCTTCAAGGGCAAGAACTACCTTGTAGTGACTCTGACCAACTCACTTCTGTATAACTTTGGTTCAAGCGCAGGCAACGAGGTTAATGGCTGGCTGTTCGGTCAGAACTCAACGTCTCCGACCATCACCTATGCAAACAACGCATATCTGAGTGCCGACGGTGTCGTGTCAGGTTGGACAGATGAATCAAAGTCAGGCTCAGACCAGACTGGTACATCTATCGCTGCTGTCGTAACCTTCGCTGATGCTGCTGCTGGCGACTTCAACGTAACCTTCGCTCCTGCTGAGGGTGTAACCGTTCCTGAGACTGTGGGTGACCCACGCTGGACGATTACTGTCGCAGGTGGTGGTGACGAGATTGCCGATGGCATCTATGACTTGACCGCTGATATGTTCTTGACTTGGGCAAGCCATGAGGCTACCGAGGGTACAGCTACTGGTTGTGCATTCGATGTTGAGAAGGCAACCCAAATGGTTTATGGTGACAGCAACGTAGGTTGGTTGAACTATGCTAACCTGAGCGGTTACGACAAGTTGGTTGTTATCGTTTCTTCAGGTGCTCCTCGCTTCTGCTTCAACCGTACTGCAGATAATGCACAGGATAACGATGATCCAGCTACTTCTCAGTTCATTGATATTCCTGGCCACAACTGGGGCACTACAGCATACCAGACTGTAGATGAGGATAACAAGCGCTTCATCATCGACCTGAAGAAGATGACTCAGGAGCGTGGCTTCGCTCACCTCCACGCCATCAAGGGTGCTAACTGGTCAGATGTCGTTGTCGTTTCAATGCAGCTCATCAAGGGTGATGTCGAACTGCCAAGTGGCATCGAGAGCATCGCTGTTGTTGCTGCTCAGAAGGATGGCAAGTTCTTCATCGATGGCAAGCTCGTCATTGTTCGCAATGGTCGTCAGTTCAATGCCAATGGCCAGATCTTGAAGTAATTTAGAAAATACTATAAATGATTCGCGCTCCGCTTTTCGGCGGAGCGCGTTTTTTTTTGTTTTATAGCCAATGGCGCTTTGGAAAAGGATTGTTCCCTGGCCTGGCACGGATGTCGAGAGACGGCGCTTTTGGGGCTGCTTTAATATATTGGCCATCTTTGTGCTGAATTCCGACAAATAATTGTTTCTCGAAGGGCATTGGCCACAAAAAAACTCCCCACCCGAAGGTGAGGAGCGATTATCTTGGAGTGAGTAAAGTGGAGGCGAATGCACAACCCTTTACCCGTTACTCTCTACACTAAATTAGAGCTTGTCGTTAGAGCCCAGAACATCAACAATCTTGTGGATGTACATCTGCTTCATAGCCTCACGAGCAGGAGTCAGGTACTGACGTGGGTCGAAGTGAGATGGGTTCTCGGCGAGGTGCTTACGGATAGCAGCAGTCATGGCGAGACGAGAGTCAGAGTCGATGTTGATCTTGCAAACAGCGCTCTTAGAAGCCTCACGGAGCTGCTCCTCAGGAATACCAACTGCATCAGGCAACTTGCCGCCGTACTTGTTGATAGTATCAACATGCTCCTGTGGAACTGAAGAAGAGCCGTGGAGTACGATTGGGAAACCAGGGAGCTTCTTCTCGATCTCGTGGAGAACGTCGAAGGCGAGTGGTGGTGGAACGAGCTTGCCGGTCTTTGGGTCGCGGGTGCACTGCTCAGGAGTGAACTTGTATGCGCCGTGGCTGGTACCGATAGAGATGGCCAATGAATCGCAACCGGTGCGGGTAGCGAAGTCGATGACCTCCTCAGGCTTGGTGTAGTGAGAAACAGCTGAGCTGACCTCATCCTCAACACCTGCCAATACGCCGAGCTCAGCCTCAACGGTTACGTCGAACTGGTGTGCGTACTCAACGACCTTCTTGGTGAGGGCGATGTTCTCCTCGTATGGGAGGGCAGAACCGTCGATCATGACAGAAGAGAAGCCTGTGTCGATGCAAGACTTGCAGGTCTCGAAGCTGTCACCGTGGTCGAGGTGAAGGACAATCTGAGGATTCTCGCAACCGAGCTCCTTGGCGTATGCAACGGCACCTTCTGCCATGTAGCGGAGGATGGTTGGGTTGGCATACTTACGGGCACCCTTAGATACCTGCATGATGACTGGCGACTTGGTCTCGACGGCAGCCATAACGATGGCCTGCATCTGCTCCATTGTGTTGAAATTGAAAGCTGGGATAGCGTAACCACCTTTCACGGCCTTAGCGAACATTTCGCGGGTATTGACAAGGCCCAGATCTTTGTAATTTACCATAGTTTAATAAAACTGAAAAAGTTTGTAAGTGTCAAAAACGATGCAAAGATAGCGTTTTTTGCGAGAAAAGACGGCATTTGTCCATCTAAAAGTGCGCTTTGCAAGACAGTTTTATAGGAAAAGTAAGTTTCAAATAGCAAAAAAACGGAAAAAAGTTTGGTGGATTCGAAAACATGCATTACCTTTGCGGCCGAAAAATCAATAACCTATGAACATGTACGGTCGATTTTACTACTTCTATTATTACTTTGCAGAAGAATGTAAGGTCGGGTGATTGTGTGTGTGTTTGGTTATATGACAGACAAGCAAGGAAACGTAAAGTAGATACTTGAGTCCCGACCTGAAGAGGTTGGGACTTTTTTTATGGTGAGTTGATGTCGGCAACGGCATTGGCCAAAACAGAAACTAAAAATAGACAAGATATGGCAAAACTGCGTGTGGCCATCCAGGGCCAGGAAGGTTGCTATCACGAATGGGCAGCCCGCCAATATTTCGAGGGTCAGGACTTGGAAATCGTGTGCTGCAAGTCGTTCCAGAGCGAATTTGAAGAGATGGCGGCCGACCCTTCGGTGTTGGGCATCATGGCCATCGAAAACACGATTGCGGGCAACCTGCTGCAGAACCACGAACTGCTGCGCAAGTCACAGCGCCAGGTGGTCGGCGAACATCGTCTGCACATCAGCCATGTGCTGTGCGCCCTGCCGGGAACGACGTTGGCCGATGTCGTTGAGGTCAACTCCCACCCGATTGCGCTTGCACAATGCGAGGTCTTCCTGCAGAACACGTTGCCCAATGCCAAGGTCGTCGAGATGGCCGACACTGCCGGCTCGGCCAAAATCATCAAGGAGCGCAACCTCGTCGGCCATGCAGCCATCTGTTCGGAATATGCCGCCAACCTCTACGGCATGGACATTCTGGCTCGCGGCATCGAAACGAACAAGCGTAACTTCACCCGCTTCCTGATTTTGCAGGATAAGTTCATGACGCCGTCGCTGGTGAGCCGCTCGGAGGTGAACAAGGCAAGTCTGGCATTCTGCGTGCGACATCAGCAGGGCAGCCTGAGCAAGGTGCTGACCATCCTGTCGTTCTACGACATGAATCTGACGAAAATCCAGAGCATGCCGATCATCGGCCGCGAATGGGAATACCGCTTCTTTGTCGATCTGACGTTCGACGACTACGTGGAATATCGCAAGGCTCTTGACGCCGTGATGCCATTCGCAACCGATTTCCAGATTTTGGGTGAATACAGAGAAAAGACAGAGATAAGAGACAGGTAAGGTTTTAAGGTCATAAGGTCGCAGAGCTTGTTAGGTTATAAGGTAATATACCTGGTTTGAGACAAAACCTTATTACCTGCCAACCTCGCAACCTTAAAACCTTAAAACCCAACAACCTTAAAACCTCACTATATGAAACAGATAGTTCCAGCACAGAGAATCAGTCACGTTGAGGAGTACTACTTCAGCCGCAAACTGAAAGAAATTGCGAAAATGAACCAGGACGGTGGCCGACCCGTCATCAGCCTCGGCATCGGCGGACCGGACTTCAAGCCGTCGCCCGAAACAATCATGGCACTGATGGAGGACGTGATGCGCCCCGATGCCCACAGCTACCAGAGCTACGTGGGTTTGCCGGAACTGCGTCAAGCCTGGGCCTCATTCTACAAGAAATGGTACGACGTGACGCTCGACCCATCGACCGAGATGCTGCCTCTCATCGGCTCAAAAGAGGGCATCATGCACGTCAGCATGGCGTTTCTGAATCCGGGCGACAAGGTGCTCGTGCCAGATCCGGGCTATCCGACCTACACTTCGGTGAGCAAGCTCGTCGGCGCTGAAATCATCAAATACGACCTGACCTACGAGAACAACTGGGAACCAGACTTCGACGCATTGGAGCAAATACCCGGCATCGACGACGTGAAACTGATGTGGGTCAACTATCCGCACATGCCGACAGGACATTGCGCGTCGCGTGAGCTGTTGGCCAAGATTGTCGATTTCGGCCGACGTCACAACATCGTCATCATCAACGACAACCCGTACAGCTTCATACTGAACGACGAGCCGATGTCCATCCTCCAGATAGAAGGTGCGAAGGATATCTGTCTGGAGTTCAACTCGATGTCGAAGAGCCACTCGATGGCCGGCTGGCGTCAGGGCATCGTGAGCGGCAAGAAGGAGTTCATCGATTGGATTATCCGTGTTAAGTCCAATGTCGATTCCGGCATGTTCCGTCCAATGATGAAAGCCGCGATTGCCGCATTGAACAACCCGTCGGAATACTACAAGCGGCAGAACGAGGCATACCAGGTGCGTCGCATCGCCGCCGAGCAGATTATGGCTCATCTGGGCTGCGAATTTGACCCCGAACAGCGCGGACTTTTCCTGTGGGGACGCATCCCCGACAGTGCGGCCGATTGCGAGGCCATCACCGAACCGGTGCTGCAAAAAGCGCGCGTATTCATCACGCCGGGCTTCATCTTCGGCAAGAACGGCGAACGGTTCATCCGCATCAGCCTCTGTGCACCGTTCGAAAAGATGCAGGAAGCCTTGTTGCGCATCCAGGCTGCCGGGCTTTAACAAGAAGAATATCAATAATTTGAGAATGTAGAGAATTTTCTCTTCCATCATTCAAATTCACTAACTCTAGAATAAATTGTAATTTGTAATAAATATTTTCCTATGGAGATGAATTTTGAATCCATTCTGCTGCCGGGCATCGACGCAAAACGACCATTGGTCATTGCCGGCCCATGCAGCGCAGAGAGCGAAGAACAAGTGATGACCACAGGCCGCGAACTTGCTGCCAACGGCGTGAAGATTTTCCGCGCCGGCATCTGGAAACCACGCACCAAACCGGGCGGATTTGAGGGCGTAGGCATGGTCGGTCTGCCGTGGTTGCAGAAACTGAAGGCCGAAACCGGCATGTACACCGCCGTCGAGGTCGCTACCAAGGCGCACGTCGAGGCTGCATTGGCCTTCGGTGTCGATATGCTGTGGATTGGCGCACGCACAACGGCCAACCCATTTGCCATGCAGGAGATTGCCGATGCACTTGTCGGACACGAAAACCTTCCTGTGCTCATCAAGAACCCGGTAAATCCTGACGTGGAGCTCTGGGTGGGCGGCATCGAACGCATCTACCGCGCAGGCATCCACAAGGTCGGCGTGATTCATCGCGGATTCTCATCGGCCGACAAGACCATCTACCGCAACGTACCGAACTGGCATATCGCCATCGAGCTGCGTCGCCGTTTCCCGAATTTGCCCATCATCTGCGATCCGTCACACATCGGCGGACGTCGCGACTTGATCCAGCCGCTCTCGCAGCAGGCTATGGACCTCGGCTTCGATGGCCTCATCATCGAAAGTCACTGCAATCCGGATGCCGCATGGAGCGATGCAAAACAGCAGGTAACGCCATCGACCCTGAAAGATATTTTGGCCAATCTCGTTATCCGCGACACCGTCAAGACGACCGAAGATCTGACCGACCTGCGTCACCAGATTGACGAAATCGACGACAAGATTCTGGAGATTCTGGCCAAGCGTATGCGCATCTCGGGCGAGGTTGCCCAATACAAAAAGGAGAACTCAATGTCTGTCCTCCAGGCCGGCCGCTACGACGAGATTCTGACCAAGCGTTCGGAGCAGGGCGCCTCGATGGGCATGTCACCGGAGTTCATCAAGGAGGTCTTCGAGGCCATCCACGCCGAATCTGTCCGCAAGCAGATGGAAATCATAAATCAGTAAAGCGCATGACGCTTTACTGATTGTTAATATTCGCTGTCGCTCTTGTTAAGACAAATGTGTTAATACTCCGCATGGCTGCGTGTTGATACTCGCTGTGCTCGTGTTACCATACGGTCAACATTGGCCATAAAAAATCTTATTCAGATGGAATCCCGCATTTATAATGAGGCATACGCGTTCGGCTTGAGAATTGTCAAGGCGTATGCCTATTTGACCGAGACGAAACACGAATATGAGATTTCTGGCCAATTGAAACGGAGCGGAACCTCCATCGGCGCGAATCTGGCCGAGGCGAAGTACGCGCAAAGCCGTGCCGACTGGATTCACAAACTCTCCATTGCACTAAAGGAGGCCAATGAGACCAGTCACTGGCTGCACCTCCTGCACGACTGCGGCCACATCGATGACCGTACATTCTCCTCCATCATCGCCGATTGCAATTCCATCGTATTCAAACTATCGTCCATGATTCGCACGGCGAAGACGAATTTGGAGATGATGGGGAAGGCGAAGCCCATTGGCCCAAATAATGATGGCCAATGACTCATGCGGCGAGTCGCTAACACGAACGGAGTGAGTATTAACATGAGCGCAAGCGAATATTAACACGAAGTATTAACATAACACATTTGAACAACGTGAAAATTGTTATATTGGGTTCCGGCAAGATGGGCATGTTCTTGGCCGATACCCTTTGCATGGAGCATGACGTTGCCCTCTACGCCCGTCATCCCGAAAAATTGAGATATTGTCTGAACACGCGCCGATTCACGACCTACGACGAGATCCGCGAGTTCGACCCCGAACTGCTCATCAACTGCGTGACCATCAAGAATACGCTTCCCGTCTTCAACGAAGTGCTGCCCTACGTGAGCAAGGATTGCGTTCTGAGCGACATCGCATCGGTCAAAACCGGCCTGCCAGAGTTCTACGCACAGTCAGGTCACCGCTACGTCTCAACGCACCCCATGTTCGGTCCGACGTTCGCCAATCTGAGCGACCTGAGCCAGAACTACGCGATTATCATCAAGGAGGGCGACCCATTCGGCAAGGCCTTCTTCCGCGAAGTCTATGCCAGTCTGAAACTCAATATCTACGACTATTCGTTCGTTGAGCACGATGAGACCATCGCCTACTCGCTCTCCATTCCGTTCGTTTCGACACTCGCCTTCACCGGCGTGATGAAGCCGCAGGACGCGCCCGGCACGACCTTCAAGAAGCACATGGCCATCGCCCGCGGCCTTTTGAGCGAAGATGACTATCTGCTCACCGAAATCCTCTTCAACCCCAATTCGCCGAAGCAGATTGACCTCATTATCGAGAAGCTCCAGCAGCTTTCGCAAATCATCCGCAACCACGACAGCGAAAAACTGTTGGACTACATCAACCAGTCGCGCGCCAACATCAAGGACCAGAAGTGACTTGTCCGGTTTTCGGCCAATGCCCATTGGCCATAAAAAATCCCACCTGCGAACTTTGGTTTTGCATATTTATACAATATCGAGCCTTCCTTCGGGAAGGTTTTTTTATGGCCAATGTGCCACATCCTCCCGTAATTTTGCGCCCTACATGTGCGAATTTATATGAAAATTGGAGCAAATTGTGCATTTTTGACGATAAATTCATCTTTTTTGTCACATTTTTTGATTTTTTTGACGTATATTTGCACGTTTTAACATAATAAGGAAATGAAAAAAACATTAAACTTTATCTGTCTGTATCTGGTGATGTCGATGGCCAATGTTGCCCTCTTCGCACAGGGTCACAAGACCGCGTCGGGTGTTGTCATCTCAGCCGAGGACAATGAACCCATCATCGGCGCAGCTGTGACCGTGAAGGGCCGCAGTGGAATAGGAATCGCTACCGACATCGATGGAAATTTCCGCCTGGACGTTCCCTCTGATGTGGCCACGCTCGTCGTCAGTTACATAGGTATGGAAAGCCGGGAAATTCCCGTGGCCGAGAATCAGCGAGTCGTATTGCAGCCAAGCCGTCAGCAGCTCAATGAGGTTGAAGTCGTTTCGACCGGTATTGGCCAACAGGACAAGCGACTCTTTACGGGTGCCAGCAAGAAGATTATGGCCAACGAAACGCAGTTGGCCGGTATGGCCGATGTGAGCCGAAGCCTGGAAGGCCGCGTGAGCGGTGTCCAGGTGACCAATGTGAGTGGAACATTCGGTGCCGCTCCGAAAATCCGCGTACGTGGTGCAACCTCCATCTATGGTAACTCAAAGCCTCTTTGGGTGATTGATGGCGTTATCTATGAGGATAATGTTGACGTTACGGCCGATCAGCTTTCGAGCGGAGATGCTAAGACGTTGATTTCTTCGGCTGTTGCAGGATTGAATGCCGATGACATCGAGTCGTTTACCGTGTTGAAGGATGGTTCCGCCACCTCTATCTATGGTGCACGAGCTATGGCCGGCGTGGTCGTCGTGACGACCAAGAAGTCGAACGGCGGCAACGCTCATGTGAATTATTCGGGCGAATTCTCGACTCGTCTGAAGCCATCGTATCGCAACTTCAATATCATGAACTCTCAGGAGATCATGTCCATCTACAAGGAGATGGAGGACAAGGGATGGCTCACCATCGACCAGCTCGTGAACGCAGAAAATACGGGCGTCTATGGCTATATGTATCAGCAGATTCGCCGATATGAGAATGGCCAATACGGATTGGAGAATACCACCGCTGCCAAAAATGCTTATTTGCAGAAGGCCGAGTTCCGCAACACGGATTGGTTTGACCTCCTGTTCCGCAATGACGTATCGCAGACCCATTCTGTGAGTGTTGCAGGCGGTTCAGAGCGTAGCAAAAACTACATTTCCATGTCATTGATGAACGATCCCGGTTGGTATGACCGTTCGGAAGTAAGACGCTATACGTTGAATGCCAATACATCTTATGACATCCGTCCGAACCTGACCATCAAATTGGCCTCAACCGACAGCCATCGTCGTCAGGAAGCTCCAGGCTCATTGGATCAGAGCGTTGATGTCGTTACAGGTGAAGTGAAGCGAGACTTCGATATCAATCCATTCAGTTTCGCGCTCAACACAAGCCGTTGCTTGGATCCGAATGTGAACTATACGCGTTTTTACACGGACTTCAATATTTTCGATGAGTTACGGAATAATTATAATGAGTTTGAGGTGAATGACCTCATGTTCCGTGGCGAGTTGCAGTGGAAGGCGCTTCAGACCAAGAATCATACCCTTGAGGTAAATGGTCTGATTTCTGCCCGTTTCCAGCACACGAAGCTCGTCCACAATGTCATGGACAATTCGAACCAGGCCAATGCCTATCGCGCCGGTCTCGAGGATACTCGTGACCCGAACTCGACGGTGCGTGAAAACAACCCATTGCTCTTCACCGACCCGGATGATCCGTTGGCACAGCCCGAATCAGTGTTACCCAAGGGTGGTATCAAGTATCAGACTGACTACAACCTGCGTTCCAACGACTATCGTGTGACAATGCAGTATCGCGGCCGTATCGGCGAGGACCATATCTTGAACGCTTTCGTCGGTAGTGAATTGGAAACCTACAAGCAGACAACCAACAATTGGACGGGCTGGGGCTATCAGTATGAAAACGGCGGTATTGTCTATACTCCTTATATATGGTTGAAGCAGGGTAATCTTGAGAATACAGACTATTTCGGAGAGAGTTTCCTGCGCACCAATTCGTTGGCTTTCTATGGCACGACCACCTATTCGTTCCGTCAGCGTTACATTTTGAATGGCACGTTGCGCTATGAAGGTACCAATCGTCTGGGCAAGAGCCGTCAGAGCCGTTGGCTGCCAACCTGGAATATTTCAGGCAGTTGGAATGCTGATGCGGAGGATTGGTTTGAGAATCAGAGCATTTTCTCATCGATGACCTATCGACTTTCTTACTCGTTGACGGCTGATACGGGTCCGAGTGACGTGACCAATGCATTGGCCATCTACCGTACGAAGAACGCCTGGCGTCCGACGGTTTCGTCTTCTGAGGCTGAGATTTATATTGATCAGTTGGCCAACAGCGAGTTGACTTATGAGAAGAAGCATGAGTTGAATGTCGGTGCCGACTTCTCGGTCCTCAATGAACGCGTAGCTGTGACTTTCGATGCCTATTGGCGTGATAACTATGATTTGATTGGCAAAACCACGACACAGGGTGCCGGTGGTGAGATTGCGAAAATGGCCAATGTGGCAGATATGGAATCTCATGGTATCGAGGTGGGCGTAAGCTATGTGCCTGTCAAGACAGAACGCTTCAAGTGGACAACCGACCTGGTCTATTCATTTGCCAAGAACAAGATTACCAACCTTGAGACCTCGGCCCGTGCCATCGATTTGGTGACCAATGCCGGTTATGCGCTTGAGGGCTATCCTGTGCGTGCATTGTTCAGCTACAAGTTTGCTGGTCTGAATGAAGAAGGTCTGCCAATGGTCTATAACGAGAAGGGCGAGATGACTGTAGGCGACGTCGATATGCAGACGACCGAGGGCCTGCATGATTTCCTCAAGTATGAGGGCCCGACCGATCCGACCTACTATGGTTCTTTGAGCAATAACTTCAGCTACAACAGCAAGTTCGGCCGTCTGGGACTTGAGGTCTATATCACCTATAGCGGTGGTAATGCTGTCCGTTTGGATCCGGCATTCAAATCCGCTTATTCGGATTTGTCTAGCTTGCCACGAGAGTTCAAGAACCGCTGGATGGTACCGGGGGATGAGGCCAAGACCAACATTCCTGTCATAGCCTCCAAGATGCAGCGTCAACTGTATGGAACGTATGATATCAAGACTGCATATCAGGCCTACAACTATTCGACGGTACGTATCGCTCATGGTGATTTTGTCCGTCTGAAGGAGGTGGCTTTGCTCTATGATGTGCCTCGCAGCTTTGTCGAGAAGTACGGCTTGAGTAACATCGGCTTCAAGCTGTCGGCTACCAACCTCTGTCTGCTCTATGCTGACAAGAAGTTGAATGGTCAGGATCCGGAGTTCTACAATACGGGTGGTGTTGCATCGCCTATGCCGAAGCAGTTCACAGCTACCGTGAAAGTCGGATTCTAATTAATTGGAAATAGAAACATCATTGGCAAAAATGATATTAAAGCAATGAAAAATAGATTCAAGCATAATATTCTGTTTTCATGTGTCGTCCTGACGGCATCGGCCGCCGCATTGAGTGCGTGTAGCGACATATTGGATGAAACCCCCGATAACCGTACTGAGATTGACTCGGTCAAGAAGGTGAAGCAGCTGCTCACGTCGGCCTATGCAGACAAGAGTGCCGCCTTGCTGTGCGACCTTTCGGGTGACAGTTATGTGGATAATAATGTAGAGGTGGCCTCTGCTCATAATTCTTCCGATTACGCTTGGCATGATCAGGCTTATGCTTGGGAGGATGTGACCAACTACACTGAGGGCGAAGATGATACGCCATTTTCCGTTTGGGAAAGCCACTACAAGGGTATTGCAACCTGCAATCATGCACTGGAGGCTATCGATGAACTGGAGAAGAAGGCCAATGCAGATATTGATCTGCTCGAGCATTATCGCGGTGAGGCCCTGGTGCAGCGCGCATTCCTGCATTTTGTGCTGGTCAATGTCTTTTCGCTGCCCTACAAGGATTCGATTTCGAGCTTGAACGATCCGGGCATCCCTTATGTTACAGAACCGGAAACATTGGTGCGTGTCAATTATGAACGCTCTTCTGTCACAGAGACCTATCAGGCCATTGAGCGTGATTTGCTGGCTGGTTTGCCGCTCATCAGCGATGTGGCATACGATGTGCGCGCCTATCATATGAATGAGGCTGCGGCCAATGCCTTTGCAGCCCGTTTCTTCCTTTTCAAGCGTGATTGGGCCAAGGTCTTGAAATACGCCGATGTCGTATTGGGAAGTAACCCGACCGACGTCCTGCGCAAGTGGCGTACTATGACCGGCTCGAATCCGGAGGCAAAGAACCTGTGGTTCAATGACGAAACCGCAAGCAGCAACCTGATGATTCAGTGCGCCTATTCTACGCACTGCCGAACGTTCAGTGCGGCACGTTATGGCAGCAATGGCCTGACACAGGAGGTGATGGGTAATGGCAGCGGTCCATGCTGGGGTGGACGTCTCCCATGTTTCGATGGCTGGCTCTATACCTACGAGCAGAAATATGGCCTGTTCGCCTGCCGCATCGTCGAGCAGTTTGAGTACACCGACAAGATTGCCGGCATCGGCTATGTACACACCCTCTACCATCCGCTTTCTACCGAGGAGACTCTGTTGTGCCGTGCCGAAGCACGTCTGTACCAGGGTGACCTCACCGGTTGTATCTCCGATCTGGACATTTGGGCCAAGTCCAAGCTCTGCACCCAGACTTTGTCGCTCGGATCCATCAACAGGTTCTACTATGCCGGCCGAAAGGGCTTCGTGTGCGACATCAACGTGGATAAATTGGGTTGGAGCGCGGCCGATGTGGCTACGGCAAAGGCCAATAAGGCTGTTGTCGATTGCCTGCTGCACTTCCGTCACATTGAGAACTATTATGAAGGAATGCGTTGGTTCGACATCAAGCGTTACGGAATCCCGGTGACGCACGTAATCAAGGGCTCGCATGATGATTTCTCGACTACGATCACGCTCGATTGGAATGACCCACGTCGCGCCTTGCAGGTTCCGAGCCAGTCAATCAATGCCGGACTTGTGGCCAATGACCGTACTGTGGCTTCTGTAACGAACGAGAATACAGCTATGATTATTCCTGTTAAATAAATACATTGGACATGAAAATATTCCGATATATCTTGCTTGCCGTTATCCCATTGTTGGCACTTGCATCGTGCCGAGAGGATGACAAATTCACCAGTTCGATCTTCGACACCGAGACACCGGTCGTCGATACGACATTGGCCACTGCCAAATTTGACCAGTGGATCTATGACAACTTTACGGTGCCCTATAATGTTACGGTCCATTATCGTCACGTGATGCAGGAGACCGAGTTGGACTATCAGCTTACTCCGGCTGACTACGAGAAGTCGCAGGTATTGGCCCGTCTGTTGCAATATCTTTTCTACCAGCCCTATTCCGAGTTGGTGGGCGTGGAATTCCTGAAGGCCAACAGCCCGCGTCAGTTCCAGTTCATCGGTTCATACGGTTCGGAGCGTGGAGCCTTTAAGTTGGGTTACGCATCGGCCGGTATCGCCATCGCACTGATGGATGTCAATCAGCTGAACATGGATTTGGGTCACTGGTCGAAGGGAGACATTGAGATGGCCAATGAACTGTTCTTCCACACCATCCATCATGAGTTCAGTCACATCCTGCATCAGCACAAGCTGATTCCGTCCCAGTTCCGTGTCATCACGCTTAACAGCTATGATCCGAACAACTGGACAGACCGCAGCGATGTCGAGGCTCACCAGCTGGGCTACATGACGCCTTACGGTTCATCGGCCTATATGGAAGATTTCGTCGAAATCATTTCGGGTGCGATCACCGATACGGAGGAAAAGTGGATGACCCGTATCGTCAATGCCACCCTGCCAGGTGTCCGCTCTGGTAACAAGGAGGAGATTTTTGCTCTGATTGACAGCCTTCGGATTACTGGAATTGATGATGCCGACAAGTCGTGGAACAATTTCGACGTCTATCGTTGGGAAGACACACATGGCAAGGTTGAGCGCTATCTGACAAGTGATTATGTCAATATGTTGTACAAATATCATGATCCGAACTATGTGGAGATGAAGAAGGTCGGAACTGACTATCTGTACACTGACGGTGCGGATTCAATCTATTTCCGTCTTGACGTGCGTGTGAACCCTGTGAATGGCGATTATTCCGGATTCCGTGACTATCTGGCCAATTGTGTCAAGTATTCCATCAGCGAAGACCTGGCCGGCATCAACAGCCTGTTGCGCAAGATTGACATCGTTACCTCGTGGTACACGAACAACTGGGGCCTGCATCTTTATCAGGTGCGTGCCAATGTCCAGGCCCGTCAGAACAATATCAACGAATATCTTACCGATAGCGTTGCGCCTTATATCCTGCATCTCCCGTGATGCTCGTCGGGCGTGATTGGCAAAAGTTAAACAACACTGCTATGAGAAAAAACAAGAGATATCTGATGGTGGCCGCAGCATTGGCCACAATGACATTGAGTAGTTGCCTGTTTGAAGAGGATGATTACTTCGACAAGACGCCTTCCAAGCGCATCGAGGCCTTCGATGATGACTTGGCCAATATCTTGACTTCGGCCGAAAAGGGCTGGTGTGTCCAGTATTTCCCCAACGACACGACTCGTGGCTATAACATTATGGCCAATTTTACGGCGTCGGGCGTGTGTCACATGGCATGTGCCTTCGACCGTAAGCTGGTTTCGAATGCAGACCTCGGTGATCTGAAGGTCGTCTATGAGTTGACCGAAGAGAACCCCAACCAGTACTATCGTGAGGACACCTGCCTCTATGAAATCAAGCGTCAGAACGGCCCTGTATTGGCCATGACCTCCTACAATACCATCCTTTCGACCTTTGTCGAGCCAGCCGGCGACGGTTTGGGTTTGGGTGGCGATGACCATCTGGTGCTTGTTTCGGTTTCGGCCGATGAAATCCAGTTGAAGGGCGAACGTAATGGTGGCCGTGTCTATATGGTACCAGCTACGGATGAATGGAAAAACGAACTGAAGGCCCGTTATGAGGACTATCAGCACGTATTCAAGCGCGGTATTACCACCTTCAAGCTGTTGGCCGGAAATGACGCTCTGGTGTGCCGCGAAGGCAAGGGGACCGGCATCCTGCAGTATGGCCAGCTTTATGTGGACAAGTCGGGCACGACCTCTTGGATTGGTGTCGAGACCGCACCGTTCATTATGACGGCCAATGGCATCCGATTCCAGAAAAAGTTTGTCCGTAACGAAGTCTCAGCCGACGTGCTGAATTACAATGAAAACCGTTCGGCTCTCGTTTCGGCCGATGGCAAGGTGCAGATTGTCCCTGAATACGAAGCCTATCTTTCTTCGCATGACGAGGTGTGGCAGTTTGATGCAAACAGCCTCCAGGGCGATCTGCTCACGACCTATCAGGCATTGGCCGATGCCATGAAAACGACTGGATTTACAGGCGTGAAGATCGGTTTGGGACGTGCGACAGCCATGCCTACGACTGGTAATAAGGTCTGGGGTCTGGTAGCCTATGGCCAACGCCGAGTCGGTCGTCAGACCTTCACGTTCACTTTCGTCCTTGGCTACGATGCCGATGTCTCTCAGCCGCAGCGCATCGGCCTGACGCTGGAATCTGTCCAGCGAGACAAGACCTATCTGGATAACATCGAGTCCGCTTCGGGCAGCTATCGT
Organism: uncultured Bacteroidales bacterium; assembly: GCA_902779265.1. Taxonomy (GTDB): domain Bacteria; phylum Bacteroidota; class Bacteroidia; order Bacteroidales; family UBA3663; genus Liminaster. The sequence continues at coordinate 31,139 of CACZAY010000002.1, forward strand.
GCACTGTACGAGCCGTTGAATGCCCTCGCCAAGGCTTTGGAGGGAACCTATGACGTGTCGGTTAATGACTATTTCGCCCCCGATACGGCAATCTACAAATCGACAAATGTTTCGTTTCAAATTAATAAATAAAGGTTAACCTTATGAGGAAAATTTTTACAATCTTCGCTGTTGCCTTATTGGCATCCAGCGTTTGGGCTGCTCCCAAAAAGACGAGCAACCTGTGTATTAAACCTGCACCATCGCCAATCGTAGCTCCCCAGACGGAACTCCGTCTTGATGAGTCTCAGATGGTGGTAGTTGAAGATGGTGTTAAACAGTGCGTTGAGAGTACTCCTGTATTCAAGCAGGTCAAGGCAACTGGCAAGACCTCCGAAATCCTTTCGCAGGAATTCCGTTCTCATGGCGCGGCTTCTGCTTTTGAGTCGGTTGTCGTTCCAGTTTCGCAGGTGTCAATGATTCCGACCATGCAGCAGGCCGAATTGCAGATGCGCTATGCCAAGGCTCTTGCATCTCAGGAGGCCTACACATTGCCAGCCTCCTTCGTTGGCCAAGGAAATCTTCTTACGTCTATGGACAAAACATTGGGTTCGGAATGGACTACCCTTGCAGTCGTCTTGAATGACACGGCTTACTTCAAGCAACTCGTTCCTTTCATGACCAATCAGGCTCCTATCGTCTATGGTCTTGTTCGGGCCGACGGAACCATCGCGTTGCCCAACCAGAAAATCGCTGAAACGGCTGAGTATTCAATCTCGTTCTCTGGTCTCACGGTCGTCAACGAGGCTATTGTCGCCCTTGATACGACTGACATGCTTTTCCAGACCCCTTATCTTTTGGCCAATGCGCCTGCAATGGCTTACACAATGAGTGCTGTTGGCGCGGAAGATAATTCCAGCTACGTAAGTCTCTATACTCAATGTATGTGGACCGATGCCGCCTATGACCCCAATGCCGATGCCGATATCGTCTATACCGCTCAGGGCTATTCTGGTTATGAGGAGGCTGCAACGACATGGACTGCTGCCCTGACCTATGGCGAAAGCGACAAGTTCACCAACGGCGAGGCCGTGACATTGTCCACCCCACTTTTTGCAGACAAGACTATCAACTATACATGTGAGGGCGTCTATAACGACGGTTACATCACGATTGCAAAGCAGCCTATTTACCAGTTTGAGGATGGTTCATATCTCTGGTTGACTGGTATAGACAACAACGGATTTGTAAACCTGAGCTTCAAGGTAGAGCAGGATGGCCATCTTTTGGTTTCGGCCAATGAAGCAGCTGCACTTGTCGCATCTGAAGCAGCCGATGAACTCGATGCGGAATCGGACGTCGATCTGTATGACACATTCACGGGCCTTTCGCTCTATGATGGTGAAGCCAAGCTCTTTGAAAACAAAATGCCAGAATTGGCATTCGGTTACGGCGAGTCTAATTTCAATGGCACGAAAGAATGGGAGTTCAACTCTTATTTCAACGTTGCTACGGGTGAATTGACATTCTTTGACCTCTTCCCTGTCAATGATTTTGAGGGTTGGAGTGCCAAGGCCGTTTATGATGCCGCTACCAAGACCTTGACCGTTCCTTGCGGCCAGGTGGTTGAAGTCAGTGAACAAAAAGACGGTAGTCCCGAGTATATTATCCTTGGTGGTTTGGATGAATCTGGAAATGCTTTCGTCAGCAAGGTCGAGTTCAAGATGGATGCAGATGGAAATTTCGTCACCTCGGGTTGGATTGGTCTGGCTTCTTGCGTCGATGCAGAGCTCAACGACAATACATTTGACGGTTTTTATGAGCTTTTCAAGCCAGGTGTTGTCCTGTCTGAAGCCCGTATTGAGCGTGGTCCACAGACCGTTGCTGGCACGGACAACTTCATCCTCAACTGGAGCTTGCGTAAGGATTTGAAATTCACAGGTCTCCATGCCGGCATGATGGCGGCCAATGCAGATATTACGTTCTGCAACTACACACCAGCCGACAGCTACAATTCACTTTCGTGGTCAATGGCTATGATTGATTTCGATGATGATGACAATATCGTTCCATTGGCCGAATATTCATCTGAGGGTGAGACACTGAAGGTCCGTACATCTCCTGCTTTGTACAGCTATCCGACACTCACGGCAACCAACGATGCCGGCTCTACGGCCAATGTTCTGAATGCAATGGAAGGCTTTGATGAGTATGGTATTGTGGCAGGTGCCAGCTCGAGCTACTACACCGTTAAGGATGTTGAACCATTCTTGATGCGAGCCACATTTGATCAAAACTTCACTACTGCTTCGGGTGTCGCTCCGGGCAGCACACCGGCCAAGAACAATAAGATTAGCAATGCCTATTTCTATCAGGGCAATCCAGGAGCTCCTTTCTGCTTTGATGGTATCGAAATCGTGTGCAGTAAATTCTCTGTGACCAATGAGTCGGCCGTGCTCACTTGTCGCATCCGCGCTTGTGAACGTACATATAACCACGCTAAAGCATCGACAAAGTTGGACGTAAAAGATACCCTTTATACTGCCAAGGTTTTGGTTAAGGATGCCTTTATTGATCTGGGCGACGGTTTGGGTTATCTGCATATTGACGGCTTCTATCAGGAGATTGAAGGTATGCAGATGCAGGTTGAGTTTATGCAGGTGAACCAGGAGTTCCTTGTCGAGTTGGCATGGGATGACAACGAATCATTCACCTTTACTCCATTCTCGGATTCACATGTCAATGACGTCGCTGCAGCACGCAACACCTACTTCTCGACAAGTGATCCAGAGGAAGCCGGCAAGTATTTCTATTGGACTAGTACTGCCCAGAACAATGTTGCTGTAAGCTTCTGCAATGCCCTGTTCGGCTATCTTGACATGGAGGGCAGCCACGTCTTCGAGTTGCCAGCCGAGGGCGGTTCTGTTGACATCGTCGTCAAGCCTTACTATTGCGATTATGACCAGACAGAGCAGCCAATCACTTCATTGTGGTTGGCCGAGGATTCAGAGCCTGTCACCCTCATGTGGGAGGATGAAGAATTCCGTGAGGAGAGCTGGGTTAAGGCCGAAATCGTCGAAGAGCATTATGGCGAGGGGGAGGAATTCAGCTTCACGCTCCGTCTCACCGCCGATGCACTTCAGGCCGGTGCTCCAGGCCGCAACCTGCCAATCGCCTTTGAGCAGTGGGGTGCACGCCTTGAACTCGAAGTCCTGCAGGGCGAGGGTGCCGTTTCTGGCATCAGCCAGATTCGCATGAAGAAGGTTCCTGGCCAGTTGTACAAAGTCAACGGCCAAAAGGCCAATGCTGCCAGCAAGGGTATCCTCGTTGGCCGTCAGTTTAAGGCTGTGGTACGTTAATCACAAAAAGCAGGCTGCGGCCTGTGACTACGATAAGGGAGAGGAGGAGCTTCAGGCTCCTCTTCTTTTTTTGTGCTTTTCATCGGCCGAAAAATGGAAAAATGTCGTTGAGAGGCCGTTGCCGCTGTGAATAATCGGATATCGGTTTGGCCAGTTGGAAATAAATGTGTAATTTTGCAACCTGAAATGTTTGCAATCTAAAACAACAACCTTGATAAAAAGAATCGCCCTATGAAGCAGTTTTTCAGCCTTTTTGCCGCCTGTCTTGTGACGAGTAGCGCCGTGGCCGCGTCGGTCATCGGCCAGGATGTGGTTTCGGCCAATGCCATACGTGCGCAGGTGCAGCCCGTGAGCCGGCCTGTCGTGTGCGCCTCGGCCGAGTTCGGGCAGACGGCGTTGCCATTGGCCGACAAAGGTCTTGAAGCCATGCGGTTTGTCCCATCGGACGCGGCGCAGGTGGTGCTGCAACCGAGCGGAAAAAGGGCATTGGCCGCCACCCGAAAAGAGAAACTCGCCGAGAGCTATACGGGACGCGGTACGTGGAAGCTGACGGGCGATACGCCGGCCGCCACGTGGACGACAACGACGCGCATGGCGGGCGATTCGGTCTTTTTCCAGCAGCTCGTGCCGATGGGCGTGGGGCAGGAGGTGTGCGTCTTTGGCCTTGCCCAGGGCGACGGAACGTTTGTCGTGCCGCGCCAGCGGGTGATGGTGGACGAGACGTGCGACTATTATTTCGGGGCCTTCTCGTCGAGCCGCGTTGCGCTGGAGCAGTTCAAGCTGACGCTGTCGAACGGTTATCTGTTGGCCAATGCCAATTACCTGGGATATGAAGCCGTATCGCGCGAGACGGGCGAGTCGCAGGGCTTCAAGAGCCTGTATTTCGCCTGCACGTGGAGCGACCCGGCCTATGTGCCCTACAGCGATGCGGACTTCACGTACAGCGTAACGACATTGGCCCCAAGTGCGTTCGCCGATTACGAGCCGAGCGCATGGACGGCCTATCTCTATTATGGTGACAGCGGCCAATTTGCCGACGGTGACACGGTGACGGTGGTCAATCCGCTGTTGGTGTCGGCCGGTCGCAACTGTGAGTGCTACGGCATCTACCGCGATGGATATATCAACATTCCGCCGCAGTTCATCGGGACCTATGCCGCATCGGGTACGATCTATGGTCTGTGGATCGGCGCGAGCGATGGGCCGGAATACTATTCCTATGCCGAAAATCTGCGTCTGAAGGTCTCGCAGGAGGGTCACCTGCTGACGCTCGACAATCGGTATGCGATGATTCTGATGTTCAAGGATGTCACTACATCGTTGACGTCCGTTGACTTCGACCGCGCCGACTACTATCTTTCGCTCTACGAGAAGGTGAATATGGCCGATGCATTGGCCGAAATCCACACGAACCCGCTGGAGGCGACCTACTACGGTTACGGCATCTCGGAATACAGCGGTGCGATGCGCTGGACGACTTCTGTCGATTGCGATGCGGCCACGGGCGTGCTTACGTTGGGCGAACTATTCCCCATTGCGGGCTGGCCGGGCTGGCGCGTTGTGGCCGACTATGACGCGACGACGCGGACATTGGCCATAAAGAGCGGACAGGTGGTGGGAGAGACGGCCGAGAACAACGAACCGCGCTATGCCATCTTCGCCGTGATGAACGCGACGGGTGACGGCTGGCTGGACCAACTGGAGATGAAGGTTTCGGCCGATGGCGATTTTGTGGCCAATGACTGCTTCATCGGACTGGCCGAGTGCAGCGAAGCGTCGCTGGATGCGTTCTTGGGCCGATTCTGGGAGATTTACCAGCCGGGCACAGCATGGACGGAATGGGAGGTGCCACATGCGCCATTGGCCTCAATCGGCACAGACAACCTGATTCTGAACCACAGCCTCAACTCCGACTTCCGGCTCTGCGCTGAGCGCAACGGACTGATGGCGGCCGATGCCTATCTCTATTTCCAGAACTACACGGCGGTGGGCAGCTACACGTCGCTCGCGTGGGCAGTGCCCGTCTTGACAGAAACGGGCGAGTCGGTCGATACGCTGGTTTCGGCCAATGAACGGATGCAGCTCCAGACCTCGGCGCCGGGCTGGTTCGGCTATCCCGTGATGAAGGCGGCCAATGGCGCCGGGACATCGGCCGATACCTTGAACCACACCGAAGGCGTGACGGACGGCATCATCCAGGCCGGTGGAAGCGCTGCCGCCTGGGCCGATGGTGAGCATGTGCCATTCCTCATGCGCGCGGCGGTCGGGACCTCGTTTGTCGAGGCCAGCAACGTGGCTCCGGGCAGCGCCTGGGCCAAGCAGTTCAATATCACGCACGCCTATCTGTATCAGGGAATTCCAGGTAATCCGCTCTATTTCGAGGGCGTCGATATTCCGGGCTGCAAGTTCGCCAGCAGCGAGCCGACGGACAGTATCATCTGCCGTATCCGCGCCTGCCGCCGCCGCTACGACAATACATCGGCCACAACCAGCCTCACGCCCCGCGAGATTCTTTACACGGCGCAGGTGGCTGCCAGCAAGGCGTTTGTCGAGACTACGGCCGATGGCTACGGCTATCTCCACTTCGGCGACTTCAGGCGTGTCCTGGCTGACCATGACTCCGCCGTCGCCTATATGCAGGTGAACGAGGAATTCCTGGTCGAGCTTATCTGGCCGAGCAACGAGACATTGGCCTTCACCCCGCTGATGGAGACCGGAAGGGCATTGGCCGCACCCTATAACACCTTCTATTCCAGCGAGACGAGCGGCCTTCTGTACCACAAGCTGACCGCGCGCAACAACGTCTGGGTGAGCTTGGCCAATGCCATGTACGGCTACCTCCATGTCGAGGGTTCGCACGCGCTGACCATTCCGGCCGAGGGTGGTTCGGCCGAAATCACTGTCTATCCGTTTGATAGAGAAGAGGTTGACGGCCAACGGACTACGTCGCTTTGGTTGGCCGAGGATTCCAATCCGGTCGCCCTGATGTGGCTCGACGAAGCGGAGCGGGACTCCAGCTGGGTATCGGCCGAAATCGTCAGCGAGGACTATGCCGCCGAGCGTCCCAACTTCACGTTGCGTTTCACGGCCGATGCCTTGCCCGAAGGGTTCACGAACCGCAGCCTGCCGTTCACGCTGGAGCAGCGCGGCGCGCGCCTGGACCTCGAAATCCTGCAAGGTGCGGGTGCCGTATCGGCCATCGAACAAATATCATTGGCCAAGACCCCGGAAAGGCTCTACAACCTTTATGGCCAACCGGTCAAGGGAACGGTCCGCGGCATCGTCATCGGACGGCGGACGAAAGCCCTCGTGCGCTGACAATCATGTGCGATTTTGGCCAATGGACTTACGTGCAATCGTGAAACATTGGCCAAAATCGTATAAATATTTAAAAATCTGACGGAAATGTGCAGATTCCCGACGAAAAATATATAAATTTGCAGCAAGACAAACCTATAACTAACTAACATACGACTATGAAAAGGATTCTATTGACATTGGCCACTATAGCTACGACGGCGCTCGCATGGGTCGCCTGTGAGTCTCCGCAAGAAGAGAAGACGGGACTTTTCCTGATTCAGAACGATACGAAATGGGGCTTCATGAACAAGGATGGCAACATCGTCATCCCGGCGCAGTTCGACCAGGCTGCCTCGTTTGCCGAGGGGCTTGCGCGTGTCTGCATCGACGGCAAGTGGGGCTTCATCGACCAGACGGGCGAACTCGTCATCAAGCCGCAGTTCGAGAGCGTTGCCTCGTTCAGCGACGGTCTGGCGAGGTTTATGGCCAATGGCGTTTACGGCTACATCGACCGTTCGGGCCGAGTCGCTATCGAGTCGCAGTTTACCACGGCGGCCGATTTTGCCGAGGGGCTCGCGCTGGTCTCGCGGGACGGGCAGAAGGGCGTCATCGGCCACGACGGGAAGTTCGTCTTCCAGACCGACGCGACATTCGCCGACTATTCCGAGGGCTTGGCCAATGTGACAGCTATGAAGAACGGCCGGTTCGCCTCCCTGGGCTTCTACGACAAGAGCGGCAAGGTCGCCATTGAGCCGAAATTCGAGTTCGCGACCCAGTTCGCCGAGGGGCTTGCTGCGGTGAAGGAGGGCGGCAAGTGGGGCTACATTGACCGACGGGGCACATTGGCCATCACCCCGACATTCGACCGCGCCGCTACGTTCTGCGAGGGTTTGGCCAATGTCCTTATCGATGGAAAACAGGGCTACATCGACCCGACCGGCGCATTGGCCATCAACCCGCAATATGATGGCGCAAAGCGTTTTACCGAGGGGCTCGCTGCGGTCAAGCAGGGCGAGAAGTGGGGCTACATCGACCGCACGGGCAAGATGGTCATTGAGCCGCGGTTTGACGCCGCGTGGCCGTTTGCCGAGGGGCTGGCGCGAGTGGTCTTTGATGGCCAATGGGGTTATGTCAACAGCACGGGTAACGTCGTCATTCAGATGGAGTTGGCGCGCATCGAATCGGACATCGAGGGGCTGGACCGCGTCCGTCTTGAGAACTGGTCGCACTACATCGATGCCAGCGGTCATCTGGTCAACCTCGCGACGACCGGCGACAAGGATTGACAGGCCCATCGGCCGCAGAAAATAAAACCCTTTCAAGTCTTGCGTGACTTGAAAGGGTTTCGTTCGTTTTGTGTCATTGGCCAATGCCCTTATTTCCGGGCTGCGCGCTCGATTTCGTGAACCTTGCGGAGCTCGGCGCAGATGTGCGAGATGAGCTTGCTGTCGTTCGTGTTGAGCGTGATGTGGCCGGTGAAGAGACCGTCGGCGCTTTTCAAGGCGATGTCCGTGATATTGGCCGTACTGTTTTCGCCGATGATGCGAGTGATGGTGTTCAGGACACCGCGTTGGTCGATGCCGGCCAGTTCGATGGTGGTCGAGACCTCCTCGGGGCGGAAATATTCATTGGCCGGCCTCTGCTCCTTCTTTTTCTTCTTCTGGTTGAGGTGCAGGATGCCCAGCAGCTTCTGCGTCGTCGTGGTGCGTTCGGCCTTGAGCTTCTTGTTCAATGCGTCGGCCACTTCGTTCGGATAATGCTTGTTCAGATAGCTGCGGACGGCACTGCGCGCCTTGGACGTGGTGACGATGGCGGCCCATCCGAGTTGGCATTTCTCCTCCTCGGACGTGATGATTTCGACCTGTTCGCCCGATTCGAGCACGGTGTTGAGTGGCACCAGTTCGTGATTGACGCGGGCAGCCTCGGCATGGAGGCCGACGGCTGTGTGCAGGGCAAAGGCAAAGTCGAGTGCTGTGGCTCCCTTGGGCAGCTCCTTCAGTTCGCCGGCCGGCGTGAAGACGTAGATTTCGGTGCTCAGCACGTTGAGCTTGATGGTGTCGAGGAAGTCGAGCGCGTTCGGGTTCGGGTCATCGAGGATGTTCTTGATGCTCTTCACCCAATGGTCGAGGTCTTCGCTGGCCTCGTTGACCTGCTTGCCGCGCTTGTATTTCCAGTGGACGGCGAGTCCGTGTTCTGCGATTTCGTCCATGCGCTCCGAACGGATCTGTACCTCCAACCAGTTGCCGTCAGGGCCCATCAGGGTGACGTGCAGCGCCTCATATCCGTTCGATTTCGGGTGGCTGATCCAGTCGCGGATGCGGTCGGGATGCAGCTTGTAGATGGAGGTGATGGCAGTATAGATGCGCCAGCAGTCGGTCTTTTCGCTGTCTTCGGTCTGCGGGGTGAAGACGATGCGCGCGGCGTACAGGTCATAGACCTC
>CACZAY010000003.1 GCA_902779265.1 uncultured Bacteroidales bacterium
CAGCGCGACGGCAAAGACCATCGCCACGTCGAACAGGTTGGACACAACCGACATCGGGTCGTCCTCTTCGGCCAATCCGCCGAATGGAGTGTTGTTACGTCGTTTCAGCATAGCAGGTCGGCAAGGAATTGAAGGTTGACACGGTCGTGCTGATACCAACGCGACTTGACCTGGCCGGTGATGAAGCCGATGGCAGCCGAAAACAGTCCGACCACCGTCGTAGCGAAGGCCACCTGCATGTTGTAGGCCATCGAAGCAATGTCGCCCGAGGCCAGTCCGACCAGCGCCGGGCCCATCGGGATGAGCGTGCCCATCAGGCCGAGCATCGGTCCCATCTTGGCCAATGTCTTACTCGACGCGAGGTCATCGGCCGCAGCAATCTCGAAGTCGGACAGCAGTTTCTGCAGGTGCGCCTCGCTGTCGCGGTGGGCGAGCATCTGACGCATGTAGTCTATGGCCAATGTCCAGTCTGTCTGGAACATTGGCCATAAATATTATGGATAAGAAGCTGGAAATCAGAACTTGTATTTCAGTCCGGCGAGCGCCATGCCCTGTTCGCCGATGCCCACTTCGACATAGGCGCGCACCTGCTGGCTACCCGCCTCGATGCCGAGCAGGGTGGTCTGGAAGTTCGGGATGACGGTCGTGTCGGTGAAGTCAGTGCCGCCGTCCACATCGTCCTCCTGATGCTCGAACATGAAACTGACTCCCAGGCCAGCTTTCGAGTAAAGGCCGAAATAGCGGCAGCGCAGCCAGTCAATCTTCGCCATCGGGATGAGGCTCAGGTTGCGTCTTGTGGCCTCTCCGCTCTTCTCCATGCGGTGTGAGTCGTTCACGTTGTCGTGCCAGTTGACGTACATGTCGCGCGATGAACCGTTGAAGGCGGCCAATCCGCCCCAGCCGACCACCTTGTTCACGTGCCAATAATACTCGGCCGAGATGGTGGGAAAGGCCTTCTCGTTGCCGTAGGTGTAATAGGCCGTGTTCGTGCCCAACGTCACCAGCGTAGTGAGCGTGGCCGACACTGCAATTGAAGTGGCATCGGCCAATGAACTTACGATCTCGGTGAAAGCACCCGCGCCGACCGAAATGCCCACCTCATGCTTCGTGTTGTAATACTGCGACTGCGCGCTGGCATTGGCCGTCATCATCATTGTGGCCAATGCGATTGACAAGATTTTTTTCATTTGTTACAGTTTTGTATTTTCATCGTCCGCTCTCCTCGATCATCTCGCGGAGCTTCCGGTTGAAGTCGTTGGCCGATGCCAGCTGCTCGATGTTCAGGTGCATACGGTAGCGCCAGTAGTGACGCGGATTGGCCGGGATGTTGATGCGTTCGGCGTCGGCATCGGGGTGGCGCAGCGTGCCGTCCAATGCGAGCCAGTCTTGTAGCGGCAGGATGCACAGCAGCGACGGACATTCGAGATGTTGGCCGATGATTTTCCCGCACACCTCCGGCGTGGCTTCGAGCGGCGCATCGCCCGTCATGCCCAGTTCGTCGGTCCAGTAGGCCTGCGTCTGCTCGCGGTCCATCGCCCACCATTGGCGCAGCGTCTCGGTGTCGTGGCTGCCCGTCGTGCAGACGCTCAGTTCCGGATAGTCCGCCACGTGGCCGAAACGCGATTCGAGGCTCTTCGGCATACGCTGGATTTCGAGCGTCAGGATGTCGAGCTGCTTCATCACCCACGGCACACATTCCGGCACCATGCCCAGATCCTCGCCGCACACGATCATCTGCGTGGCGTTGACCAGCTGCGGCAGCTTGCGCATAGCCTGCTCGTACCAGTACTGGTTGTGGCGGTGGTAGAAGAAATCTTCGTGCAGGCGGCAGAAAGCATCCTTCTCCCACTGCTGCAGGCGCGTGAAGAGGTAGTCGTTCATGGCCATGATGCGCGGATGGTACAGCTCCGGATTCCTGTGGTCGGGCAGGAAAAGCACGTTGCTGATGAGGGCATACAGGCCGTCGCGCATCGCCAGATTCCGCTCCTTGCGCTTCCCGCTGTAGAACAGTTCCACCTTGCGCTGCGTGTCAAACTGCGGCTTCATCGCCCAGATGTCGTCGTGCTGCCAGTCGAGGAACGTCTCCTTGACGAACTGCACGGGGTCCTTCCCCTCGTAGGCCGGCGATTCGCCCTCTTTTTCTTGGCCGATGAACCTGCGCAGCGGACCGAACGTGCGTTCCAGCAGGTCATTGTTGATGAACGGCCGCGTCATGAACTCCTTCTGGAACGGCAGGCCGTAGCTCTCGATCTCCTCCACCGACATCGGAATGGCTGGCGAGAACTGCCCCAACAGTCCGTGGACGGCATCGGCCGGAATCTCCCAGATGCGGAAGAAGCCCAGGATGTGGTCGATGCGGTAGGCCGAAAAATAGGCCGACATACGCCGGAAACGGTTCTTCCACCAGCGCAGCCCGTCGCACAGCATCCGCTCCCAGTTGTAGGTCGGGAAGCCCCAGTTCTGGCCGTTCACCGAGAAGGCATCGGGCGGCGCACCCGTCTGTCCCTTCATGTTGAAGCACTCCGGCTCCGTCCACGTCTCGACCGACGCACGGTTCACGCCGATCGGAATGTCACCCTTCAGGATGACCTCCTTCTGCCGCGCGTAGAGGCTCACCGCGAGCAGCTGGCAGTGCAGGACGTACTGCACGTAACAGTAGAACTGCACCAGTGGCCGCACCTCGGGCCGATTGGCATATTGGCCGATGGCATTCGCGTCGTAGGTCGAGAATTGCGGCCAACGCCGGCTGTCCGACGTCCCGAACTTGTCGCGCAGGACCGAAAACACCGCATACGGCATCAGCCAGTCGCTGTTGTTGCGCGCAAACACCTCATATCCCGCGCTGGCCAGCATCTCGGCCCCCACCTGCTCAAAGATGTCGTGCAGGTAGGCCCGCTTGGCATCGTTCACCGCCACGTAGTCGATTTTGTCCAATGCGTTCAGTTCGCGCCGTTTCTGTTCGTAGGCCGATGCCTTTTCCTGGTCGGCCAATGGCGGCAGCTGCCTGATGTCCACATACTGCGGGTGGTAGGCATAGACCGAAATCGCGTTGTACGGATACGAATCCGTCCACGTGTAGTTGCTCGTCGTGTCGTTGATGGGCAGGATCTGCACCGCCTTCATCCCGACCGATGCCGCCCAGTCGATCATCGCACGCAAGTCGCCCAGGTCGCCCACGCCGAAGCTGCCCTCGCTGCGCAGCGAGAAGACCGGCACGGCCACGCCGGCCACCCGCTCGGCATCGTTCCAGTGGTCGCGCATCGTGTCGTCGTTGCGCACGGTGCAGGTCCGAATCACATGGGGCAGGGCTGCCAGTTCGCGGCGGGTGCATCGGCCATCCACCCAGATACTGTAGCGGTACAGCAGCGGCACGCAGCCCGTGGGCAGTTCCACCTCGGCCGAGCCGTGCCACATGACGCCATCGGCCGTATTCAGGAAGACCGGGACCGTGTCGTTGCTGCCCAAGTTGACGGCCACCGATTCGCCCCAACGTGTGCGATATTCAATCTCGAAGTTCAGTTTCATTTCTATGGTTGTAAAAAGTGGTAAAACAGGAGTAAAAGTCGGGATGAAACATTGGCCACTGTAATCTGTAATTCGTCGTTGCAATCATAGTGAACAAGTCATCAGTGCGCTTTTTTGCGGGCAAAAGTAGGGCATTTTGCCGAATATTCCAAAAAAATGTGGGGAAAGTTTGGCGGGAATCCTCACATTTGGGGATATGGGTTGTCTTGGCCAATGCCTTTCATCCTGATTTTGTAGCGTCATTTCCACATAATCCTGAATTTTTTTGGCGCAGTGGCAAAATAATGCTATCTTTGCGGCGCAATTCTCTTGGCAGAGACTCACTTGGGTTTCTCCGGGAGGGTTGACTCCCGATGATCATGCCCGCTCGGGGCACCGTCGTCGCGGGGTTTTTATGGAAGACGTTTGCTTACGTTTGTTCTTGGTGATCCAAAAAACTTCCACAATTTGAATTAGCATCAAGAAACAAAGCAGTGGTAGATGATCTATGGGATAAGTATGCCCAGCTACAGTCATGTAGTGGCCAATGCCGGCCGCCGCAAGACGCGTGGCTATTCATACTTATGACGTGGGTTTCTGCAGCACTGCTCGTTTCTGAGCTAATGGGCTGTGGAAGGCCTTTGGATCGCGGGACGGGCAAAGTGACAGCCGCCTGCGTCTTTCTTTTTAAAACGACACTAATGCTGAATCTGGGGAGGGCTATAGGAAATGTATTTAAGGAGATTCACTTTTTTATTCATTTTATTATGAAATCTAATTTACATACCATTTTGCTCACGGCATTATTGATGCTGTTCGGGCAATCGCTTTTCGCCCACGATTTTGAAGTGGACGGCATTTATTACAAATATTTGTCTCAAGAGGACAAGACGGTAAGCGTATCTTATCGAGGAAGTTCGTCTGATGAATATTCCAACGAATACTCTGGCGATGTCGTGATTCCATCTTCTGTCACCTATAATGGAACTACCTACAGCGTGACGTACATCGGCGGCCAAGCGTTCTGTGACTGCACGAGTCTGACGAACATCAAGATTCCAAGCAGTGTGACAAGCATCGGCTACGGTGCGTTCTGTGGCTGCACGGGGCTGACGAGCATCGAGATTCCAAGCAGTGTGACGAGCATCGGCAACTTGGTGTTCTGGGGCTGTACAGGATTGACGAGCATCGAGATTCCAAACGGCGTGACGAGCATCGGCGAGTGGGTGTTCTCTTATTGCACGGGACTGACGAGCATCGAGATTCCAAGCAGTGTGACGAGCATTTTAAACAATGCGTTCGAGGGTTGTGAGAAACTGGAATACAACGAATATGACAATGCTCTCTACCTGGGCAATACGGATAATCCCTATGTTGCATTAATCAAGCCGAAATCAAAGGAGATTGCAACTTGTGATATCCATGAAAATTGTAAAGTCATACTGTACAATGCGTTCTCCGGCTGTTCGTCGCTTGAATCTATTGCCTTGCCTTTTGTGGGAGACAAGCCCCACACGGCAACCGACACCTACCAATATCCATTTGGATATATTTTTGGAACGGATAGTTATGCGGGAGGAACGGCGACAAAACAATATTACTATGGCAGCAGCACAAGTAGCACGACATTTGCCACCTATTACATTCCGTCATCGCTGAATTCGGTGAAAATCACGGGAAGTAGTTATATTCCGTATGGTGCGTTCCGTGGCTGCACAGGTCTGACGAGCATCACGATTCCAAGCAGCGTGACGAGCATCGGCGGGTATGCGTTCTATGGCTGCACGGGTCTGACGAGCATCGAGATTCCGAGCAGTGTGACGAGCATCGGCGACATGGCGTTCAATAAATGCCTTGGTCTGACGAGCATCGAGCTTCCAAGCAGCGTGACGAGCATCGGCTACGGTGCGTTCTCTAATTGCACAGGTCTGACGAGCATCGAGATTCCAAGCAGCGTGACCAGCATCGGCAAATATGCGTTCTATAGTTGCTCGGGACTGACGAGCATCGAGATTCCAAGCAGCGTGACCAGCATCGGCGACTATGCGTTCCAAGGCTGCTCAGGTCTGACGAGCGTTGTGATTCCAAGCAGCGTGACGAGCATCGGCGACTATGCGTTCCAAGGCTGCAGGCTGCTCAGGTCTGACGAGCGTTGTGATTCCAAGCAGCGTGACGAGCATCGGCGACTATGCGTTCCAAGGCTGCACTGGCCTGACGAGCATCATCTGTTTAGCATATTATTCACCAACGTGCACTTCTTCTACTTTTGAATATGTTGACAAGAAGGCTTGTTCGCTCTATGTGCCTGATGAAGCCCTCTCTTACTATAAGAGAGCAGATGGTTGGAAGGATTTTTTTAACATTCAGGGCATTTCGACAGGCATCGGGCAAATTGAATCAGATGTCCCATCGGACAAGACCTATATCGACCTGACGGGCAGGAAGGTTGTCACACCGCGACGTGGACAGCTGTATCTGCATGACGGCAAGAAAGCCATTGTGCAATAAACATCGGCCAAATCTCATCAGAAGCGAATTTCTCCACGTGGGGAATTCGTTTCTGCTATTCCGCCGTCGCAGCGACTGGGACGAGTACGAACAGCGGTAAAACCACGAATCCATTATAGAAACGATTTCCCGAAGGGAAGAGCCAACTTTGGAAATGATCAAGAGCCCCAAAATTGCATAATTCACTTTCCAAAAAGCTAAAATTTCACGAAAAATCACTTTTTGAAAAGTGAATCAGCGCATCCCGCTGTGGATGTTCGGACTGCAATATTAACCGGAAAGATGTAACATCACGAAACGGCGTCTGTCAAGTCCATTTCGCCGAATTATCCGACATTTTGTTCGGAAAGTTCGCCATTCGTTTGCATATTTGGAAAATATGCGCTATCTTCGCGGTTGATTTTCAGCAAAATCGCCCTTCTGAGGGGCTAAAACAAACAAAATTCAACAAAAAAATCATGAAGGTTCTGCTGCTGGGAAGTGGTGGCCGCGAGTGCGCCATCGCCTGGAAATTGGCCCAAAGTGCCAAGTGTGACAAACTCTACATCGCGCCCGGAAATGCCGGCACATCGGCCTATGGCGAAAACGTCGCCATCAAGGTCAACGAATTTGACAGGATTGCCGACTTCTGCGCCGCGCAGCACATCGACATGATTGTCGTCGGCCCCGAAGACCCGCTCGTCAACGGCATCGTCGATTTTATGGCCAATGTGCCAGGCGCGCCGAAGGTCATCGGCCCAACAAAAGCCGCCGCACAGCTCGAAGGCTCGAAGGATTTCGCCAAGGGATTCATGTCGCGCCACGGCATCCCGACGGCCCGCTACCGCAGTTTTACGGCCAATGAATATGACGAGGCATGCCAGTTCCTCGCAACACTCCAGGCTCCATACGTGCTGAAGGCCGACGGTCTGGCCGCAGGCAAAGGCGTGCTCATCCTGCCCACATTGGACGAGGCCAAGCAGGAGCTGAAGGAGATGCTGAACGGAATGTTCGGCGCAGCATCGGCCACGGTGGTCATTGAGGAGTTCATGTCGGGCATCGAATGCTCCGTGTTCGTCTTGACCGACGGCGAGGGCCACTACAAGATCCTGCCCGTAGCCAAGGACTACAAGCGCATCGGCGAGGGCGACACCGGACTCAACACCGGCGGAATGGGCAACTGCTCCCCTGTGCCGTTTGCCGACGCCGAATTCATGCAGAAGGTCGAAGAGCGCATCGTCAAGCCGACCATCGAGGGCTTGAAGGCCGATGGCTTGAAGTACAAGGGCTTCATCTTCCTGGGCCTTATCCGCATGGACCGCGACATCCAATGCTACCACGCCGGCGACCCGATGGTCATCGAATATAACGTGCGCATGGGTGACCCCGAGACCGAAGTGGTCATGCCGCGCATCAAGAGCGACCTGCTCGACCTGCTTGAGGGTGTGGCCGATGGCACATTGGACACGAAGGAGCTCGTCGAAGACCCACGCACAGCCGTGACCGTCGTGCTCGTGTCGGGCGGCTATCCAGGCTCGTACGAGAAGGGCAAGGTGATGACCGGACTTGACAACGAACTGTTCACGCAGGCTCCAGTCGCTCCGGCCGACAACGCACGCAAGAGCATCCTCTTCCACGCCGGAACGGCGCTCAACGCCGAGGGTCAGACCGTCACTGCCGGTGGCCGCGTCATCTGCGTCACATCGTATGGCAACGACCGCAACGAGGCATTGGCCCAGTCGATGCGCGGTGCCGAAATCATCAAGTTCGACGGCAAATACTACCGCAGGGACATCGGCCAAGATTTGAACCGCTTTTGATTTGAACACCGAATGAAACGAATTAAACAAATTAATTTTTGTCTTCATTCGTGAAATTCGGTGATACATTTCCCCCTGCTACGCGATTTTATCAATTTTTCTAATCGCTGCGAGGACCCGAGGGAGGGAGATGGCCATACGGACAAAAGTAATTCGTAATTTGTAATCAAAAAATCCCCTCCCCTCGGGGAGGAAGGGAGGGGGTCTTTCTTATTTTTCTATGATTTGGCTTCTGCTCAGTCTCATCGTCATGGTCGTCCAAGGCATCTTGGACATGGCCGATTGGTGGGTGCTGGGCAGCAATTTTGTGTTGGCCGCAGCGATTGTCGGCGTGGTCGCCTGGACGCTCAACGCGCACGGTCTCTTCAACTTCGCCCATACGGATGTCATCCCGCGCGTCATTGCATTGCTTGCGGGAGTGATGAACCTGTCGGCTATCTGTTTGGCCGATGACTTGCCGTTGGGGCGCATCGACCTGCTCGTCGTGGGCTTCGCGGTCGTATTGCTGCTGGGCGTTACCTGCTGGCAGTCAAGCAGTCTGCCCGTCCACGCCCTGTCGCTGGGCCTGGTCGTCAGCCTGCTCACGCCGCTCTATTTGCCGTCGCTGTTCTGGTTGGGCATCGTGCTGCTCGTTCTGTTGCATTGCGCCTGTCTGTCGCTTCACAATGCGGCCTGTGTCGTGACGGGCCTGCTCACCGGCGTCTGGGTCATCTATTGCCTGATGGCGTGGTGGGCCGATGGGGCATTGGCCGACAACTTCCTCCTCTCGTTCCTCTTCGGCTGGGACGACGAGCTGCATTACAGCTGGCCGGTGATTATGGCCGATGGGCTTACGCCGTGGCTCTTCCTGGTCCTGGTCGTCGTGCTGACGCTCGGTTCGGCGGTCGTGGGGCTCTTCTTGGGCAGCTACAACAGCCTGCGTATGCGTTCGAACGTCATGCTGCACACGAACTTGGGCATTCTCCTGCTCGTCATTTTCCAGATTTTTCTGGCGATGTCCGATGAATTTTCGCGGCAGGCACGCCGTCTGACCACCGTCATTGCCGTCGTCGTGCTGCTGCTCGGCGTGGGCGAACCGCTCCTGCTGATGGCCATCGACTTTCTGCGCGGCGTGACTTGGCCGTGGGAGAGCTGGGAGTGGCCGTGGTAAGGAAATCGGCACAAATCAAGGGATTTTTTATGCAAAATTTGGTCGTCTGCAAAATAATATATATTTTTGCGGCCAATGAAACTTAAACCATTTTTGCCAATGAATTGATCAACAGACAAAATAACCCTCCACACAAATAAGCGAACATATTTTCAGCTCGACGAGATATCGTCGGGCTATTTTTAGACTTTCCATTTTCAAAAGATACAATATTTTCCAGCAATATTCGTGATAAGTGTGTCTAGACACAAAAATATCAAATGGATTAGATGGGAAAACTCAAAAATATGCTGCGAAACCACCATTTATGGAGTTAAATGGCAAAAATAACAAGTAGAATTTGGATTGTTAAGAAGAAAATATTACTTTTGCACTCGTGAAAACCGTGTCTAGACACAAAAATATCAAATAGAATGAATATTGAACGTCCGATTTATCTAAAAAAACTGATTGATCGCCAAAAGAACGGAATGATAAAAATCATTACCGGAATGCGACGTTGCGGCAAGTCGTATTTGCTGTTCAACTTATTTTCGGATACTCTTCAATTACAAGGTGTAGATGAAAAGCATATCCTAAAAATCGATTTGGAGGACATCTACAATGAGCATCTTCGAGAACCGATAGAAATGTTGAAGCACATTGAAAACCACATTTTTGACGAAAAGGATTATTACATCCTGATAGACGAAGTTCAACTGCTCGATCGTTTTGAGGAGGTATTGAACACATTGCTCAAACGACCACAGATAGATGTCTATGTGACAGGAAGCAATGCCAGATTTTTGTCGAAAGATGTAATAACCACTTTTCGTGGTCGAGGTGACGAAGTGCGTGTTCACCCGTTCTGTTTTTCAGAGTACCTTTCAGCTCAATCGGACACCATGTATATGGAACGGCATCTGTCCGACTTCATGCGATTGGGTGGTCTGCCACAGTTGTTGTCAATGCAAAATGAGCAGCAAAAACGTGACTACCTACAGCATCTTTTTGAAAACACCTATATCCTTGACATTAAAGAACGTTATAAAATAAAAAACGACAATGATCTGGAAGAATTGGTTGATGTCGTAGCAAGTGGCATCGGTAGTCTAACTAATCCACATAAGATCGCCAACACATTCAAGACAGTCAAACAAAGCAGCATTGCACAAGATACTATAAAAAATTATTTGGAGTATATGCAAGATGCTTTTTTGATTGAAAAAGCAGTGCGATATGACATAAAGGGACGGAAGTACATCGACACTCCAACAAAATACTATTTTGACGATTTGGGATTGCGAAATGCACGATTGAACTTCCGTCAGACAGAGCAGACTCACCTTATGGAAAACTTGATTTATAATGAGTTGCGATTTAGGGGATATTCAATTGATGTCGGCCAATTGAACGTGTTTGGTAAAAATTCCGACGGCAAAAGCGAGCGGCAGCAACTTGAGGTCGATTTCGTGTGCAACAAGGGCTATGATCGAATCTATATTCAGTCTGCCTATGCATTGGCCAATGATGAAAAACGCGAACAGGAATTCAAGTCGCTGAAGCATATCAATGATAATTTCCAGAAGGTCGTCATCGTAGGCGGTCTGCAACCCACTTATCGCAACGACGATGGCATCCTTATCTTGAATCTGTTCGATTTCTTGCTGGACAAGGTGACACTTTGATGTCCAACTTGTCAAAACTGTGTCTGGACACAAAAATATCAAATAGGCACCACCTCTCACTCGTGAAAACTGCGTATATACGCAAAAATATCGAGTGGATATTGTGCGCAGGAACCAAATAATAGGGCGATTATAGTCTCTATCAATGCACATGAAAGAAAAAAATTTACGCAAAATTTGGTTTGTTTGGAAGAAAACTTTACTTTTGCACTCGTGAAAACCGCGTATATACGCAAAAATATTAACACAAAACATTTTTGCCAATGAATTAATCAACAGACAAAAGACATATAGATAAGAAGCGTTAGCTTTGTATTCTTGCATCTCTGAGAATTGGGGAATTTGAAGAAATGTCGCAAAGAGTAAAAAGTTGATGCTCACGTCGTTGACGTGGGCTTTTACTCGTTGATTGCGGCAAAAGGTCATCCCCAATACCTCAGAGAGCGTAGACGAAGTTAAAAGGTCCACGCTTTTTTTCTGTCTAAACCATGAGAGATATTTGGATGGACTAACAGCAATTAACATAATATCAACGTTTAACATGAAAAGATTCTTTTCTATAATATCACTAATGTTGTTGTCAACATGCGTTATACTTTCACAATCAAGCACTGCCAATGATGATTTTATGAAAGATGTCACCAACATGAATTATCATATTGACTATTCAAAAATGAAAGTAAAAAAAACGAATATACAAGGATATATTGAAATGACATGCAATATGTCTTTTCAACAATTCAAAAAATCGACTAATTCCATTCTGATAGAATCTGTAAATTCTGTATTGGAAAAAAAAGGTC
This sequence comes from uncultured Bacteroidales bacterium, assembly GCA_902779265.1. Classification (GTDB taxonomy): domain Bacteria; phylum Bacteroidota; class Bacteroidia; order Bacteroidales; family UBA3663; genus Liminaster. The sequence continues at coordinate 11,432 of CACZAY010000003.1, forward strand.
TCAAATTGGTAGATGCTAAAAATCCATCTGAAATTGATGTTATGATGAGTTTCCTTGATGCAGATCCAGACGGAGAACACGAAATAGAGATAAAGATAATTCATAAAAAGTCTAAAAGCGTTATCTCAACTTTTAAGGTGAGTTCTAACGGAGATGACGATGGAGACACATTCCCGGAAATGTTCATGCCTAGCTTGCAAAAAAATGGGAAAAAAATTGGTCGACAAATCAGTCGCCTAAAAAACACAGCAAAATAAAAGGAAACAGCCTGCGAGATTATTCCCGCAGGCTGTTTTTGTCAACTTTAGCAAACTTCCCAACTCCCTCCCTCGGGAGGGTTGGGGAGGGGTCGGTTCGGGTCGCAAGTGGTCTCCTACAGCTTCCACCTCTTCTCGCCCGTCACGAGTTTCTTGACGTGCCTGTGGGTGCGGCCGCCATCCTGCGGCAGATAGACATCGGCTTTGACGCCGGCGGGCAGGGAGACAGACATCTGACCATCGGCAATGCGCACCGTAATCGGCCCCTTGGGCGACGGCACACGGCATTCGGCCTCGGTCAGACTGCCCGGACGCGGACGGATTTCGACCACATCGAACGCAGGAGCCACCGGCCGCACGCCCATCAGTCGGAACGGAATGATGTTGGCCGGAGCCGCGCCCCACGCATGATTCCAGTCCTGGTTGGGCTTCCAAGTGTTGCCCCATGCCTCCATCGTGATGGTCGAACCCTCGCGCATCATGTTCACCCAACTGCGGTCGCTCTGGCTCGTCATCAGGGCCAATGCCGCATCCGGCTCACCGCAATCGTAGAGCGCATCGAGCAGGAACTGAGCGCCATAGACGCTGCACGCCATGCCGCGCGAGATGATGTGCCGTGCCACCGATGCCTTATATTCGTCGGGTACGAGGCCGAACACCGTGGCAAAGACGTTGGCATGGAGCGAAGCGTGGTCGGTGCCGATGCCATCCACGTAGATGCCGCGCACCGAGTCGAGGAAGGCGCGGTTGAAGTTGTCGCGCAGCTGCCCGGCATAGTAGGCGAAACGAGCTGCATCGGCATTGCGGCCAATGGCTTTCATCATCTCGCCGAGTCGCGCGACGGCCGCGTAGTGATAGGCATTGACCACGGTGTTGAAGTCGGTATAGACGTAGCCGTCATCTTCGCCGCCCTGACCCTGCGCCAGTCCGAGGATGCCCGAATGTGGCCAATCGACGATGTCGCTCACGGGGTCGCGCCGACGGATGGAGTTGAGCACCTCGCGCGACTGTCCGCGTTTGGACGAGATGAGCCCCGTCAAACTGTCGCGCAGGGCCATCAGCGTGTGCGCCTGAAGCTCGTCGCGGTAGCGTTCGATGAGTTCGGTGTTGCCCGAATAGAGGTAGTCGTACCAGGCGACGAGGTCCATCTGCAGGATCCACTCGGTTGGCCAAGTGGGGTGTTCGATGAGGTATTCGAAGGTGCGGCGGGCGACGTCGTAGCGGCAGTCGGTCGCGTAGTGGCACAGCTGGTTGATGAGCGCATCGGCCTCGTATGGGATGCGTTCGCGGTCGCCATCCACGTAGTAGCCCGTGAACGACGTCGCCTTGATGCTGTACTTGCACAGGTCCCAGACGGCGTTGAGCACCGAGTCGCTCGAATGGAAGTAGGCGGCATCGTCATCGAACGGCACATTGACCGCAATGCGCACCACATCGGCCGAAGTCAGCCCCTTCGCGCCCTCGACCTCGCAATAGCGGAACGGCATCACCTCGCCCACCTCGTCGGGCATACGCACGGCAGTGCCGCTCGTGTTGCGGCGGTCCTTTGGGATGGCTGGCCGATAGGTGTGGGTGCCCTGCTGGAGCGGCACAGTGACGATGCGGTAGCGCCGTGAGCCACCCGGATTGCGGTCCACGCGGCCGTCTGCGGCACATTCGCCGAGGTGGAGGCGCAGGGTGTCGTTGGCCGATGAGGCATTGGCCGTAATCTCAATCTGTCCGAAGGCTGCGCGGCCGAAGTCGAGCATGGCATTGCCATCGGCCAAGACCGAAAAACTGACGGCCTGCTGGCGCGTCTGCTGGAGTTCGGGCGATGGCTGCGCCCAGGCGGTGAGGGCGATGGCCGATGCACATAGCTGAAGGAGAAGTGTCTTTTTCATAGTGCTATATTGTTTTGATTATGAATTCGTCCATCTTGAGCGGGCCGTCCGCCCAAGCACGTTTGCTGTCCTTGTAATCCTGTGCCGCAAGGACATTGGCCAAAAGCCCGATGCCCAGTGCGAGAAAAAGTCGTTTTTTCATCTGAATAAATGTCGTTTTTCATTGTGCGGTTTGTTGCCAATCGCAATCGGCCGCAAAGATACGATTTTTTTCCGAGATGGCCATTCTATTCGTGCGGAAAAATTTAGGGAGGGGAGTGGCCAATGCCCATAAATCAGACCACCGCACGCGGCGAAGTGTCGTGTGCGGTGGCGTTTATGACGGTTTATTTCTGCTTTTTTGAATAGTCCATGATGGACATCTGGTGGTTGAAGTGCCCCCGATGGTCATCGGCAAGCCAGATGCCGCTTCCCACGCCGAGGTCATGATAGAACATCTCCAGCGACGTGCCGGTCTCGAAGTGGAATTTCTGGTAGGCGGTGACGACCCAATAGTGCATTTCCTTGTCCCAATTGATGATTTTTATCGAGCCGCCGTCTGTGCCATAGACAAGTGGAAGCCGGTTGTCTTTTAGCATGTCCAACAGTCGGTCCGTATCGTAGCCATACCAGTCAGCCCCATAGAAATATTTTTGGAAAAAGTGCTGCAGGAGGTTGCGTTTTGTGATGCTTGTGCCATAGAGCCAATGTTGGGCGTGGCAATCGTCCCCGATTTTCTTCATGAAGCGACCCAATTGTCTGGCCTGATCGTCTGTCCATCCGTAGTTCATGTTGACCCATCGGAATTCTGGCCAATCTTCATCGCCGGTTTTGAACTTCTTGGCGGCCACACCCTGTTGAACGGCCACTTTACAGGCTGCTACGGCACCGCATCCCACATAGGCGTGATTTTTTCGCGGGCCGAAGATGATGTGTTCCCGTTTGGTGTGTCCCTGACAATAGTTGAAAGGTTCTGTCTGGCCGAATCCGAAGTCGCGTACGGGGTGTCTATTGGGCAGCGTCACGATAAAGGCGTCAATGTCTGCGACCTGATAATTGTTGGCCAACCCACCGGCCAGCGCATTCAGCGAGTCGATGACGGCATCGTTGCCCGGATTCTGCCTCATTTCCCGATAGGTCGTATTGGCGAGGAATTTTGTCCAGTGGTAGGTAAATGCCACTTGTTCGTAGTGGGTGCGGACTTGAGTCTGTGTCTGTTCCGGTTCGTCGATGATTGTGTCTGTGGCCAATGCCGTTTCGTAAACCGAGTCCTCATCAGCAATCGTAATGACCTTGCCATCGGCGTATTGGACATAACAATCTCCCGTCAGCGTGTCTGTGTGGATTGTGAAAGTCTTGGCCGATTCCTCCGTGTCGCTGCCGCAGATTTCTTCGTCCGATAGGGTTGTGCTTCCCGTCTCGGAATAGGCCAGAATAGGCATCACGCTGGTGACGAGCTGATCGGAAGAGGTGATGACATAACCGCCATCCTTCAGGTTGACGACGCGGAGCAGGGGAATGTCCACGGAATCGATGCGTGATGTCTGTACCTCCTCGTTATAGATGGCCTCGAAATCGACCTCTTTGCGCAGGGCGGAGCTTCGAGTGTCCTTTTCTGACTCGTACATAGCATCCAGGAAGTTCTGTACAATCTGTCCGGATACGGCTCGCGGGATATATGCCTTGTTGCCCTGCATGATGATGCTGTCGTCGATGGCCTGCCATTCGGCGTTGCTGCGCGGTTCGGTCGGCTCGACAGGCTTCCAGCCTCGGCCGTCGATACAGGATGTACACAGAATTGTCAAAATGCTCAAAGAAGATAGTAGTGACGAATTGTTCATAAATCAGATAGAATGGAATAACTTGTAATTTTGGTGCAAAGATATATTTTTCTCGTAAGTAAAATCTGAAATTTGTAATATTTATAACGATTATTGTCGAAATTGTTATAAAAAAAGTAAAGTGCAATTTGCAGAAATAGTATTGGCCAACGAATCTCTTCTTAACTTCATTCCGAGACCCATTTTGAGCCTCAAACGCCATTGGCCATAAAAATAACCCAAAACTTGCATTTCTGCCAAAAACTCGCTACCTTTGTGGTCTTGAAACTTAAACCGACAGAAAAATGCAGCTACAACTTCGTGACACACAGTTTGTCGATCTGATGCAGAGGCGCGTCTGCAACGTGCTTATCGTGGCCAATCCGTATGACGCCTTCATGCTGGAAGACGACGGCCGCATCGACGAGAAAATCTTTCAGGAATATGCCGAACTGGGACTGCGCTTCCCGCCACGCTTCCTGCAAGCCGATTCGCAGGCAGCGGCCGACCATGTCATGGAGGTCAGCAACATCGACCTCATCATCTGTATGCCGGCCAAGGCATCGACGCCCGACGATGACGTGTTCGACATCGCCTCGTCGCTCAAGCGCGATCACCCGACGGTGCCCATTGTGGTGCTGACGCCCTTCAGCCATGGTATCACGGCGCGGATGCAGGATGTCGATCTGAGCATCTTCGAGTTCGTCTTTTGCTGGCTGGGCAACAACGACCTGCTCATCACCATCATCAAGCTGGTCGAGGACCGCATGAACCTGGAGCATGACGTGCAGAGCGGCGTGCAGATGATTCTCGTGGTCGAGGACAACATCCGTTTCTACTCGTCCATCCTGCCCAACCTCTACAAGTTCGTGCTGCAACAGAGCCAGAACTTCGCGACCGAGGCCCTAAACGCCCATCTCGAGACGCTGCGTATGCGCGGTCGCCCGAAAATCGTATTGGCCAGAAACTACGAAGAGGCGTGGGGCCTGTATGAGACTTTTTCGGCCAATGTCCTTGGTGTCATCTCCGACTGCCGCTTCCCGCTCACCGCGCCCAAGGGCGCCAATCCGACCGAGGAGGAGAAGGAGGCCGATGCCGGTTTCCGCCTGTTCGAGGCCATCCGCCGCGAAGACCCGTACGTGCCACTCGTCATGGAGTCGGCCGAGTCGGAGAACGAGCAAAGGTCATTGGCCAAGGGCTACCACTTCATTGACAAGAACTCGAAGAAGATGGACGTGGACCTGCGCGATACGGTGAGGAAGTATTTCGGCTTCGGCGACTTCATCCTGCGCGACCCCGTGACGGGCGAGGAGCAGGCGCGCATCCGCAACCTGAAGGAGCTGCAGGACAACATCTTTACCCTGCCGCGCGAGGCTCTGCTCGAACATCTGTCGAAAAACAATGTGTCGCGCTGGCTCGGTTCGCGCGCCTTGTTCCCCATCGCCGAGTTCCTGAAGCGCATCACGTGGACCTCGTTGCAGGACGTCGATGCCCATCGTCAGATTATCTTCGACGCCATCGTCTCGTACCGCAAGATGAAGAATCAGGGCGTCGTCGCCGTCTTCCAGCGCGAGCGGTTTGACAAATACAGCAACTTTGCGCGCATCGGCGAGGGTTCGTTGGGCGGCAAGGGACGCGGCTTGGCCTTCATCGACCGAATGCTGACGCGCCACGAGGACATGCAGATGCCAGGCGTCACGACCTGCATCCCGAAGACCGTCGTGCTCTGTACCGACATCTTCGACGAGTTTATGGATGCCAACGAACTGTACCATGTTGCCCTGAGCGACCTGCCCGACGAGGAGATTCACCGCACTTTCCTGCGCGGCCACCTGCCCAGCCGGTTGGTGGGCGACCTGGAGGCCTTCATGGAGGTCGTGCGCGGACCGCTCGCCATCCGTTCGTCGTCGCTGCTCGAAGACTCTCACTATCAGCCGTTTGCCGGCATCTACAGCACCTACATGATTCCCTTCGTCGATGACAAGTACCGCCGGATGGAGTTGTTGGCCAATGCCGTAAAGTCGGTCTATGCCTCGGTCTTCTACCGCAGTTCGAAGGACTACATGACGGCGACGTCCAACGTCATCGACCAGGAGAAGATGGCCGTCATCCTGCAGGAGGTCGTCGGCCAACAGCACGGCTCGCTATTCTATCCCGTCATCAGCGGCGTGGCGCGCAGCGTCAACTACTATCCCATCGGCGACGAACAGGCCGACGAGGGCACCGTCTCATTGGCCTTCGGTCTGGGCAAATACATCGTCGATGGCGGCGTCAGCCTGCGCGTCTGTCCGGCGCATCCCAACCAGGTGCTCCAGATGAGCGAGATGGAAATCGCGCTACGCGACACGCAGACGGCATTCCTTGCGCTCGACCTCGACTACGCGACCCAGGGCTCAGAGTGCGACACCAGCTACGAGTTCAAGGTCGATGACGGATTCAACCTGCGCCGTCTGCCCGTGCGTCAGGCCGAGGCCGATGGCACGTTGCCGTGGGTCTGCTCGACTTTCGATCCCAACGACCAGGTCATCTACGACGGCTTTTATGAGGGACGTAACCGCAAGATCATTTCGATGGCCGGCGTGCTCCACAACGGGCTTTTCCCGTTGCCCGAACTGATGCAGAAGGCGTTGAAATATGGTCAGGAGGAGATGCGCCGTCCCGTCGAAATCGAATTTGCCGTCAACCTGCACAAGGGGCCGAACGGCGAGAACATGGGCGAGTTCAACCTGCTGCAGATCCGTCCGATGGTTGACAACCGCATGTCCATCGGCATCGATCTGTGCGACATTCCCGACAGCGACTGCCTGCTCCGTTCGCACTCGGCCATTGGCCATGGTGTGTTCGACGATGTGGCCGATGTCGTTTACGTCAAGACCGACGGCTTCAGCGCGAGCCAGAATCCGGCCATTGCCGACGAGATTGAGCACATCAACCGTTCGCTTTTGGCCGATGGACGCCGCTGCGTGCTGATTGGTCCCGGCCGATGGGGTTCGAGCGACCCGTGGCTGGGCATCCCCGTCAAGTGGCCGAACATTTCGAGTGCGCGCGTCATCGTCGAGGCCGGGCTGGACAATTTCCAGGTCGATCCGAGCCAGGGCACCCACTTCTTCCAGAACCTCACGTCGCTCGGCGTCTGCTACATGACCATCAATGCCTTCAAGGCCGATGGCTGCCTCGACCAGAGCGTGCTCGACGCGATGCCCGCCGTCCAGGAGACCGACCACGTGCGCCATGTCCGTTTCGCAGCGCCATTGGCCATCCTCGTCGATGGAATCCACCGCGAGGGCGTGGTGATGCCGGAAATGCCGCCGATGAAGAAGTAGGGAAGCCGCAATGTGAAAATTCGTCAGAAAATATTTTTTTCGGGCCAATGGGACTCTCCATCGGCCCGAAAATCGTTTTTTCAGTCAACTATATAAGATATTGTAATGAGTTTTTTTGTCTCTTTGGGAATGAATACAGTATAATGACTCCATAAATCAGATGAAAAACTGATGCATATTCCATCAAGAAACATAGTAATATCGTGAATATGCGGATCATCTATTGCTCGCCAACCATTCAAGTCGCTGTGGTAAAAACTGATGCTTTTCTCGATTTCGGATTGGCGTTCTTTTTTGTCATAATCATAATCCAGCATGATTAATAATTTCTTTTCGGTCTTCATGTCCAGATAGGAGTCAAGCAGTTTATCTACAGCCCCAAACTCATATAGAACCTTCTTATCTGTTGTCAAATGCGGTACATATAAATATTCTGCATCGGGTTGTTTGGCCATTTCCCAAGACTTATGTCCATATTCATATCCCTCGCTTGCGTTGGGCGGGACTCCCAGTTTCTTGTTGCACACCTTCACCCTAATGGAAGCCGGAATGACCACATACGGTTTCTTGACTCGAAGATATTTGTCGAAAATCATTTGGATAACCATGTCGCACGTTGCATTGCGGCTCACTTGGCTATATCGTTCTGAGGCCTCACTCCAGACCTTATAAAAGTCTGGAAGTTTGTCAATGGAAAGTTCGTTAAACCGACCTTTGATTGTCGCATTGGCCCGTTCGATGGATTGTTCGATTCGGGCATCATTATTTTGGGCCGATGCGATTGCCGCCCAGCTCAGGAGAAAAATAAGGAGAGTCTTGTGCATATCAGAAAAAGGATTAAGATGTTTTCCGCCGCAAAGATGGAGAAATTTCCCGATTCCGCCAAGAAAAAATGTCGATTTTTGCAACAGAATCGGGACATTGGCCAAGATGTCCCAACATTGTCCCACATTTTTTTTGGCCGACGAAAACTTTCCCCTTATCTTTGCGGCGATAAATTTAATCCCGATGAAAGCAATCCACGCAATCTACATCCTGTTTTGGCCGATGCTCCTCGCCGCCTGTTCGCAGCGCGACCTCGACCACGTGTGCGGCAACATGTCGGCCAATGCCCAGCTCGTCGAACTGCAGAACTACTACTCGCCGTATCTTGACTCGACGTTCCAGCGGAGCCTTTCAATGGTCAACGCCATTGACACGGCCACCCTTTCCCGGCGAGACCGCTACGAGTGGCTCGAACTGAAGTGTAATATCTCGGAATCCAACCAGCAGCCATGCACCTGGATTGAAGAGATTCAGGCTTGGGCCGATGATGCAGACCTGCGCGGCTCCGACCGTGACATCCTGGCGGCGCATCTGGCCTTGTTCTATGGATACAAATATTGGGACCGGGAGCACTACAGCCGATACAGGAAAATTGTTCCTGCCGAAGAGTATGATTCCATCCGCAATCTGCGGCTACAGGAACTTCTCTTTTGTATTCACTATAAGGAAGATGACACCATCAGCGTGCCACGGGGTGACTACCTGCTGTTGAAGTCCCGTGCGTATTACCTGTTGGCCAGAGAATATCATCGGACCTACTCGACGGACTATTATGCGATGGCCGAATGTTCCAGCCGGGCGGCACGGCTGTTGAAGCCCTTCATCGATGCCAATTTTTTCAAGCTTGGCACAAGTAAGGTCCGATATATCTACAAGCAGCTGTTGCGTGAAGCCGCCACGTTATACCGTAATTGCGGCGAGTATAAGAAAGCCGACCGCTGTATGTTCCTGCATCTGGAATTGGCCTCCGAAGAAAACAATGAATACGATATCTGCCGCAGCAAGGCACTGTTGGCCAGCATTGACCTTGCCCGCGTGATTACCCAAGTGATTCACTCCGGTGAAAAAGAGAAAAGTGAGGGACGCAGAAAGTGGCTCAAGCGGAATCGTGACGATGCGCTTTTCATCTTGAATGATGCCATTGCGAAGTGCCGCAAGGAGAGCCGTCAGGTGCCGTCCGACATCTACCATTACAAGGCATTGGCCTTTATCATGAATGACGAGGTCGATTCCGCCTATCATTACAACCTGAAGGCGGGAGTCCTTACTACCGAACTTGCCCAGGCTGGATCGCTCTATATTTCATCGCGCTACAAGTCGTTGCATAGAGACCAGGCGGGTGCATTTGAGGATATGCGTCGTGGTTTTATGCTGTTGGCCAATGTTTATGACAAGGTCGCCTGTCGTCAGCAGGCCGTTCCGGATTTTGTGATTCGCGACAGGATTCAGCGCATTCTGGATAGTCAGGAACTTGACCACAGGTATAGGCTGGTGCGTCTCAGTCTGGGCTTCGCCGCACTGTTGGCCGTAATCATCTGGCTCCTGACCCGCAAGCAGCGCAAGCTGACCCGCCTGCACCGCGACATCGAGGCCCTGAACCGGCAGCTGGACCAGCTGCGCGTCGAGCGGCTCAGGTCGGCGGGCGACGAGGAGGGGAGTGAGGTTGTGGCCGATGCGCCATTGGCCGAAACCCAGACGATGGAGAGCGTCTTCGTGCGCAAGCTGCTGATGAAGCGTGCGGCCTTCATGGAGAGCGCGCAACACCGCATCGTGGTCAAATATGCGCTGAGGCAGCAGTCGGGTATCAATCCCGAGTCGAACACAATGCCGGCCGATGTGCGTCGCGCGCTGATGGATGCCGTCCTGGGCGACTTCTCGCTGGAGTGCCAGCAGCTGCGCGAACTGTATCCTGCACTGACGGCGGCCGAGACCATCTACTGCATCCTCAACCTGCTGGACTTCGGCGGGAAGGTGGGCGCCTACTGCATGGAGGTGAGCCACGAAGCCTATCGGCGGCGGAAGAGCCGCATCAAGTCGAAGGTGTCGCCTGCACTTTTTGACTGCATCTTCGCATCGGACGAAAACTAACCCCTTAAAAACAATTATATAGATGAAAAACCTCAAGCAAATCACTCTCGCCGCCGCCCTCATCCTGGGGTGTGCGACATTGGCCAATGCCAAAAACGAGAAAAACGGTGATGTTGTCTGGGCCGATGTGACCCACGGCTACACCACGACCGACGAGTTCACCTTCCGCCGCGTCACATTGACCGACACGGCCACCATCGTGGCGTTCGACTTCGACTACCCAGCCGGCCGGAAATTCAAGTTCCCGAAAAGCACCCATCTGGTGACCGACGGCGGCCAACAGCTCAAGCTGCTGCGCATGGAGGGTGCGGATCTTGGCCAATGGCTCACGACCGACGGCACGACGCAGCACTACGTGATGCACTTCGAGCCTGCGCCGAAATCGACCCGCTGGCTGCACTACGTCGAGACAGGAAAGCCGGGCGACTGGAACATCGGCTATATCCGCGACAAGAGCCGGAAGATGGCTGCCGACCTGCCTGCCGAGTGGCGGAAGGTGAAATACGACCGCCGTGCGCCGTTGCCCGCTGTCCGCTACGCGCCCGATTCGGCCTTCATCCGCGTGCATGTCGTCAACTACAGCCCGTCTATCGGAATTCAGATTTATCATAGCGATGATGCGTTCAAGAAGTCCGTCCGCGAAGGAATGACCATCGTCACCCCAGACGAAAAGGGAGAGGCTCTGATCCGTGTCAAGATTCCGTTCGCGACGGTAATCCGGCTCTATTTCGGCCGATATGGCGGAAGCCGCGAAGTGCTGTTGCAGCCTGGCGAAATGGCCGAACTTCTGGTTGATATGTCCGGCGAAAAGTCGCAGATACTGCACTGCAAGGGCGCATCGGCCACACTGAACTATGAGTCCTCCCAGCCCGAATGTGCGGAACTCGTCAAGGTATTTGCGGCCAATGAAAACTTGGAGCGTCTTGGCCAATGCCCATCGGCCGAAACCCGTCTGGCCTGTGCCGACTCGCTGCTTGCGGCAGGGACATCGGCCATCAACCGCAGTCCGTGGAGCGAGGCCACCAAAGCCTACCAGCGCATGAGGCTGGAATACGGCTACAGCGAGACATTGCGCGACTTCGCATCGACCATGGGGCAACTCTACAGGCTTCAGCATCCGGAAGTGCCGATGAACCAGACGCGTTGGGACAGCCTGAAGACGGTCTATCGCGACTGCCTCCCCCCCGATGTGGCCGAACGGCATCTGGCCGGCAAGCCGCTGGAGCTGAACTGGTCGCCATCGGCCGCCATCTTGGGCAGGAGATTCTTTTCATTGGCCGCAAAAGACACGAAAGACGCGAACGGTGTCACCAACCAGCTGAACTACGAGCTGCGCCGCGCCTACCAGTGTATGCAGGAGGTCAACTACGCCGATTCCGTCCTGGCCACCATCCACGACAGCGGCATCCGGCAGCTGTTGGACAAGCTGCACGCCGAGGAGGACAGCCTATTGGCCGAAATCAAGAGCCGGAAGAACGTCTTCTTCCACGAGCTGGACAGTGTCGCGCCCGACCGGATTCTGGCCGAGATCATTGGCCGATACAAGGGTCACGTCGTCCTGGTCGATGTCTGGGAGTCGTGGTGCGGCCCGTGCCGTCGCGGCCACGAGCAGATGGTTCCGGTGAAAAAGGAATTGGCCGACCGCAACATCCGCTACGTCTATCTCTCCAGCCCGTCGTCTGACCCCGCCATGTGGAACAAGCTGATTGCCGACATCGAGGGCGACCACTACTTCCTGACCGATGAGCAGATGAGGGCTGTGGCCAATGAACTCCAATCGGCCGCCGTCCCGACCTACGCCATCTACGACGCCGAGGGCAACCGTATCTACAAGCAGCGCGGCGTGGATACAAAGTCACTGAAGGCCCAGCTGCTGAAGGCGACGGAGTGAGGCATCGGCCGATGTCCCGGCTCCATTTTGACCAATGCAAATGCTAATTCCGGCGGCAAATGGGGTGAAAATGAGGGGCATCGGCCATAAAAACCGAAAAAATCTTGTTCATAACTCAAAAAATGACTATCTTCGCACCCGCTTTTCGCAGCCTATGGCATGGAACGCTACTTGTGGATGCTGCGGGAAGACAAAATTTTTAAGTTAAACAAACTAAAAACATTAAACAGTCGTTATGGCAGATTTGATGAAAATCGCTGAAGAGGCTTTCGCCACCGGCAAAGAGCTCCCAGCATTCAACAGCGGCGATACGATCACTGTTTCCTACAAGATCAAGGAGGGTAACAAGGAGCGTATCCAGCAGTACCGAGGCGTAGTCATCCGTATTTCGGGTCATGGTACAAAGAAGCGTTTCACCGTTCGCAAGATTTCTGACGGCATCGGTGTCGAGCGCATTTTCCCAATGGAGTCTCCATTCATTGAGAACGTAGTCGTAAACAAGGAGGGCCGCGTACGTCGCGCACGTCTCTACTACCTCCGCAACTTGACCGGCAAGGCTGCCCGCATCCGCGAGAAGCGTGTCGTTGCAAAGGCTGAGTAATTTGTGACTACGAAAAGCAACAAGCAAAATTTGGCAGCACTTCCCTTCTGGCGACGTGCTGCCAAAGTCTTATTCCGGGCATTCTGGCGTTCCATCAGAGTGGCCGCGACCGCCCTTGCGCTGGCCGTGTCGCTGCTGCTGGTGGCATCGGCCTACAGCGACATGATCAGTCCGCTGGTGTGGATTGTCGCGCCGTTCCTGGGACTGTTCTTCCCGGTCTTCCTGCTTGTCGCTCTGTCGTGTCTCGCCGGACTATTGGCCATAAAACGCTGGCGCTCGTCGCTCGTCATTGTGGCCTCCCTGCTCATCTGCAGCGGACGGATCTGGAGATATTGTCCAATGCACCTGTCTGCCCCCGAGCCCGTCACCAACGTCCTCGTCGAGGATGGTGTCGAGGGACGCACGCCGGTCGATACTTTCCGCGTGCTGACGTTCAACACCTGCGCCACGGGCAAGGCCAAACTGTGGAAGAAGGACGAGCCTATCCCCGTCATGGAACTGGCGCGGGAGAGTGGGGCCGATGTCGTCTGCTTCCAGGAATACCAGTTCTCGCGGAAGGGCGGCTACGAGGAACCGCAGCTGCGCGCCACACTCCAGAAGGAATATCCCTATTATCACATTGTCTATAATTCGGACCAGAAAAAACCGGTGATGGGCGTTGCCATCTTCTCGAAATGGCCATTGGTCAAGCAGGAGAAGATTGACAAGCGCGAGAAGAAATATTGCTGGGCCGGATATTATGAATTGAACGTGCGCGGCCGGCGTGTGGCGCTCGTCAACTGCCACCTCCAGTCGAACTCCATCTCGGACAAGAACCGCAAGCTCTATCAGGAGCAGGTGGAGCATTTCCAGGCTGACAGCCTGCGCCGCATGGAGGAGGGGCTGCGTCAGCTGGGCCCGTCGTTCCGCACGCGCACGGAGCAGGTCTCCATCATCAACCGCTATCTGGCCGAGCGGCGCAAGCAGTGGAGCGAGCCGCTGCCGATGCTCATCTGCGGCGACATGAACGACACGCCGACCTCGTTCACCTACCGCGCCCTGCGTGGCGATATGGCCGACACGTGGCAGGATGCCGGTTTCGGTCCGGGCATCACCTTCCGCAGTGCGCCGTTCTGGTTCCGCATCGACCACATCTTCCACTCGTCACATTTCCGCACGCTCGACGTCGAGGTGATGCGCGACCAGAAGATGTCCGACCATTATCCCGTCATGGCGACGTTCCAGCTGTTGCCGCGCGAGTGAAGGAGACCCCATCCCAACTTGAAGGAATCACCATTGGCCAACATCTAGTAACCTCACAACCTAATAACCTCACAACCTGAAATGCTTTCTTTCGTCACCTACATCGTCCTTGTGGCCTTCGTGTGCCTGCTGTGCAACCTGTATGGTTGGCGGCCGGAGGGTGTGATGCGCCGACAGCTGGACAGCATGGCCGACACGCGCAACGAACGTTCGTTTGTGTCCAATGAGCAGGGATGGGAGTTGAGCCGTTTCCTGCTCGTCTTGGAATGGTGCATCTTTTTCGGGCTGATTCTGTTCACGCGGGCCGATGAGGAGTATCTGGACGACCTGCTGCATCCCGACCTTGAGGTGTGGTTGCAGTTGGCCATCTGTATTGCGGTGCCGGCTGTGTGGTTTTATGTCCAATGGGGTCTGTACCGCTGGTGGGCATTCCTGTTCCACGAGGACGGAAGGGCCATGATTCTGACGCGCGTCTATAAGGCCGTCTATATGTTGTCCGCGCCATTGGCATTGGCCACATTCCTGAGTGAAATCGTCGGGCTCCTGTCGCCGCAGGACAGCTGGATTTTGCTTTTGGTGATTTTCATTATTGCGCAAATCGTCTTTATTTTCAACGGCATCAAGATTTTTTGGAGCGGAATTGGTACGTTGTGTTTTATTTTTTTGTATCTTTGCGCGTTCAAAATAGCCCCTATTCTGCTTCTGATAGCAAAATTGGGCTGATTTTTTGTCTAAAAAAACGAAAAAGATCTTTTGATGAAAGTTAAAACTATCCTTGTTTCACAGCCCACTCCGCCCGAGAAGTCACCCTATTACGATTTGGAACGCAAATTCGGTGTAAAGCTGACGTTCAAGCCATTCATCCGCATCGAGTCGCTCAGCACTCAGGAGTTCCGTGCGCAGAAGATTTTTGTGCCCGATTTCTCGGCCATCGTGCTCACGTCGCGTACATCGGTAGACCATTTCTTCAACCTGTGCAAGGAGCTGCGCGCACCCATCAGCGAAGAGCTTCAATACTTCTGTCTGAGCGAGACCATCGCGCTCTATCTTCAGAAATACATCACGTTCCGCAAGCGCAAGATCCACTTCTCGAAGGTGGCGCAGTGGGACGACCTGGCATTGGTCATGAAAAAGCATAACACGGAGCGTTTCCTGATGCCTGTGGCCGATGTTCATAAGGAGGATCTCTCCATCTTTGCCAAGGCCAAGGTGAACGTCACCACGGCAGTCTTCTACCGCACGGTGAGCGCCGAGTTCACGCCCGAGGAAATCAAGCAGTACGACATGCTCTGCTTCTTCACGCCGGCCGGCATCCAGTCGCTTTTCACCAACTATCCGGGCTATGAACAGGGAGACCAGCAGTTGGCCATCTTCGGCCCGTCGGCCATTGCTGCGGCCGAGGCTCGCGGCCTGCGTGTCGATCTGGCGGCTCCGACCGAGGAGTGCCCGTCGATGCCGGCTGCCCTCAATTCCTTCCTGCTGAAAAACCTTTGAGGGGTTATTTTGTTGGGTTATAAGGTTGTAAGGTCGCTTTGCTGGTAAGGTCATGAGGAATCCTCCTTAAAACCTCATAACCTCAAAACCTTAAAACCTAATAATCTAATAACCTCAAAACCTGAAGATTATGAAACAATTCACGCTGCCCAAGACCGAGCGCCTCTACCTGCGCAGCGCCATTAGCGAGCTGTTTGCTAAGGGCAGCAGTTTCATGGTTTTCCCATACAGAATCATCTACCGCGTGCTGCCCGAGGATGACCCTCAGACGGCGCGCGTCGCCATTATGACCATCGCGCCCAAGAAGCGTTTCAAGCACGCTGTGGACCGCAACCACGTCAAGCGGCTCTCGCGCGAGGCATATCGTCTGAACAAGTTGTCGATTGTCGGCCAATGCGAATCGGCGCACAAGAAATTGGCCTTTGCGATGCTCTATTGCGACAACAAGTTCCTGACGTTCGACGAAACCCGGCAGCGGATGCAGAAGATCCTGCGGACGCTCAGCCAAAAAGTGTCGGCCGAATGAAGACAATCATGATTTGGCTGATCCGCTGGTATCAGACGTGCATTTCGCCGCTCACGCCGCCCTCGTGCCGCTACACGCCGACGTGTTCGCAGTACGCATTGGAGGCAATACAGAAATACGGCCCCATCAAGGGCTTGTGGTTGGCCATAAAGCGCATCAGCCGCTGTCATCCGTGGGGCGGAAGCGGCTACGACCCGGTGCCGTAAGAATTTTTTAAGGGTTGTAAAAGGGTAGTAAAAAGGGAGTTAAAGGGTAGTAAAAGGGACATTTGCTCCGGCTACCGACCTTTAATTGCGTATTTCTTCGCTCAAAAAAAGTATTTGTCCCTTTTACTCCGTTTTTACTACTTTTTTGAGCATTTCCCTGCCTTCTCTTTAATCAATCCACTTTCCACATCCTTCACACATGGTATCAATAGATGGACTTACCGTCGAATTTGGCGGAACCACCCTTTTCAAGGATATTTCCTTCGTCATCAACGAGAAAGACCGCATCGCCCTGATGGGCAAGAACGGTGCTGGCAAATCGACGCTGTTGAAAATCATCGCCGGCGTACGCACCCCAACGCGCGGAGCGGTCAATGTGCCCAAGGACTGCACCGTGTGCTACCTGCCGCAGCATCTGATGACCGAAGACGGCCGTACGGTGTTCGAGGAGGCCAGCCAGGCATTCGCCCATCTCAAGCAGATGGAGGTCGAAATCGAGGAGCTGAACAACCAGTTGGCTACGCGGACGGACTACGAAAGCCAGGAGTATATGGACCTCATCGAGAAGGTTACATCGATGTCCGAGAAGTTCTACGCCATCGACATGACCCACTTCGAGGAGGATGTCGAGAAGGCCCTGCTCGGCCTCGGCTTCAAGCGCAGTGATTTCGGCCGACAGACCTCGGAGTTCTCCGGCGGCTGGCGTATGCGCATCGAATTGGCCAAGCTCCTGTTGCAGAATCCCGACGTGCTCCTGCTCGACGAGCCGACCAACCACCTCGACATCGAGTCCATCGGCTGGCTGGAGGATTTCATCATGAACAGTCCGATGGCCGTCGTGCTCATCAGCCACGACCGCAAGTTCGTCGATACCATCACTACGCGGACCATCGAGGTTACGTTGGGCCGAATCTACGACTATAAGGCCAAGTACAGCCACTATCTCGAACTGCGCAAGGAGCGTCGCGCACAGCAGCAGAAGCAGTACGAAGACCAGCAGAAGCAGATTGCCGAGGCCAAGGAGTTCATCGAGC
The DNA here is from genome assembly GCA_902779265.1 of uncultured Bacteroidales bacterium. Lineage (GTDB taxonomy): Bacteria > Bacteroidota > Bacteroidia > Bacteroidales > UBA3663 > Liminaster. The sequence continues at coordinate 28,598 of CACZAY010000003.1, forward strand.
GTTTCAAGGGTACCTACAGCAAGACATTCCAGGTGCAGAGCAAGGTGAAGTGGCTGGAGAAACTCGAGCTGGTCGAGGTCGATGAGGAAGACACATCGGCCCTGCGCCTGAAATTCCCGCCGGCACCACGCAGTGGCAACTATCCCATCATCGCTGAGGGCTGCGGCGCGGGCTACACCAATCCGCTACGCGAGGAGGACTGCATCTTCCACAACGCCACCTTCATGGTCGAGCGTGGCCAGAAGATAGCCTTCGTCGGCCGTAATGGTGAAGGTAAATCGACGATGGTCAAGGCCATCATGGGCGAGATCCAGCACACGGGGCAGCTCACCGTCGGCCATAATGTGCAGATCGGATATTTCGCGCAGAACAGCGCTTCGCTGCTCGACGAGGAGGCCACCGTCTATCAGACCATCGACGACATTGCCGTCGGCGAAATCCGCAAGAAGATTTCCGACCTGCTCGGCGCGTTCATGTTCGGCGGCGAAGATACGTTGAAGAAGGTCAAGGTGCTTTCGGGCGGCGAACGTGTGCGTCTCTGCATGGTCAAGCTGCTTCTGGAGCCCTACAACCTGCTCATCCTCGACGAGCCGACCAACCACCTCGACATGAAGACGAAGGACATCCTCAAACAGGCGCTCAAGGCCTACGACGGCACGCTGATTGTCGTCTCGCACGACCGCGATTTCCTCGACGGTCTGGTCGAAAAGGTCTTCGAGTTCTCCGATGGCCGCGTGCGCGAGCACCTCTGCGGCGTCTATGAGTTCCTCGAAAAGAAGAAGATGGAGAACCTCCAGGAACTGGAGCGTAGCAAGAAATAAGCGCCCTATTTCCGTCCGTAAACAATGCCCTGTATGGAGTGTTTTGCACTCCATACAGGGCATTGCTTTTTATTCTATATTTGGATTATCAGTATGTCAAAGATCTTTTGTGGCGCAAAGATAAGGCATATTTCGCGCCACACCAATCTTTTGACACCTATAGTTTTGACTATACTTTGCTAAAGAGACATGAAAGTCAATGAGTAATACTATATTAGTTGTATTGCTTCGATACGTTGAAAATTGAAATTGGTTCATAATCATCCTTCTGTTTATTTATATGATTCTCTATATAGGAATCTGACCATAAAGGATGAGTCAGGATGAACTTCTTTCCGAATTTTATACCAGCTATCGTGCCATTTACAACTTGTGGAGCAAAACCTTTGTTATCTAACATCTTGAAGATTGTGACAAATATATAGCGATGCCAATAGCTGACAGAGAAATCTATCACAGCTTTCGGATCGTGAGCCAACCTTGCCATATCAAGACCTAAACGCCAATCTAACAAATGATGTTCTTTCTGGTTAGAATAGTCTCTGATACAATCGTAGCATGAAGAGGTGCACCCCTCTTCGTGTTCCTTCGAAGTCAGTTGTTCATAGACTTCACCTCCTTCAATGAGGGGGCTTATAATAGCTTGGTATGGCACTTTAGGATATTTCCTGCCACTCAAATAGTTGCAATAACCAGCGCCATTCTCTAAGCTCTCTACGAAAAAGGCTTCAGCTTTCTGACCACCAGGTGCAATGTAAAAACCGACATTAAGTTCTGAAGAGTCAATATCCAAATAGGATGCTACAGCCTTACGCACCAGATAACCCCATGACAAGAATGCTGCTTTCACAGCGAAATTAAGTTCCCCATTAACAATTGGGCTCAAACAGAGATCTTCTCTTACCTGTTGTATAGAAATAGTCAATACACCAGTAGTTTTAGATGAAACCAAAGCATATTTTTCTTCATTGCTTACAAACACTGATTTCTGTCTCTCTATTGAGAAACTGTCCTTGCAAACATAGTCTCCAACCCCAACTTTTCCTAGCTTATATAAATTGCCACTGTTATCATTAATCAGGTTAACTCTACCTTGCGAAGGAATCGTGTTGTTACGGATAGTCATATTGTCAACAGATGGAGCCTCATGCAATTTATCCTCACAATCCAACTTTATGTCACTATTTGTAGAAAACCACTCAAAGCTGCCATTAAAGTCTTCTGGTTTGGCCTCATAATCGACACGAAAGCCCAATGGAGAACACACTTTGATGTTATCCATCTGATTACCGCAGATAGGGCATTTCTCTTTTTTATCATCTATTGTGGAGTAACCACAGCGGCATTTGTTCAACAATTGTTTATAGCTATTCAGAGAGTTAGCCTTTGCATGAGGTATGGGGCCGTTACTATACTCGTAGTCAGCCATACCAACAGCACGATACACTTTCTTATCCTTAACTATTTCATGTCCAGGTGCAAAAGAATTGATAGCCATATCCATATCCCTGGTCACGACGTCCTCTGCAGGTAGTTTCTTGGGGTAACTCAGATATAAATTTCTGCTTCTTGTCGGGAATCCGAACATCGGCAGTAGTCCTGCATTGGCCAGTCTTTCGCTTAAATAATCTTGAGTATATTCGTTACTTCGGGCAATCTCAGATATCCTATCTACCAATTTCTCATAAACATCATTCAAAATCGTATGATAATTCTCATCCGAAATTTCCGTACCCTTGGTGACAACATCGATTATTCTTTCCACGTCGGCCTTATGGCTACGTATCCATGCTTCGACAATAGCTTTGTTTTTACTATCCCAAGCATCTACCTTGCCAAAGTTTCCGTGTACACTGTCATTTTCCTGTGTATTGGATTTTAAAGCCCTATACAGAATCTCTTTGTTGACAATGCGCTCTACAATCTCGATAGTTCTTACCTCCAAATATGGGTCTTTGGGAGTATCTGAAACCATTCTATTGTACTCCTGGAAATTGGTCTGGTCGTGGCTTGACGCACTTGCGACAGTAAGAGCCAAAGACAATGCTTTCCCTCTACGACCGGCACGACCTACACGCTGTTGGTAGTTGAATCGTTGTGGAGGCACATTGCCCATCATCACAGCTGACAGGGAACCAATATCCACACCAGCTTCCATCGTTGTGGTGACACTCAGCAAGTCAATCCCTTCGACATACTTGTTTTCGTTCTCCAGAAAGATGTCTTGAAAGAGCCTTTGTCTTCGTATTGAATCTTCCCTTGATGTTTGACCGGTCATCTCTTCACAATGTAATCTGTAATTCTTGTTCTGAGAATGCAGTAGTGACAAATAATAATCATCGGGATTATTTATGTTTTCTTGTGTAAGAGTCTTCGCCTCACCCAAACTGTGCAAACAGTTGATACAAATACCGTTGGCATGTTGCATGTGAATAGTCTTGCACCTCGGACATTCCCAATAGAGAGAACCAGCCTTGGCCTCTACAAAAGAGAGACCCTCTCCGGTCAACAGAATCTCCTCTTTAAGGATTATTCCATTCTTTCTTAAATAGCGCAGTATATCGTCCTTCTTTTCAGAAACGAATGACCTATCCCCTTTACCATAGATACGCTTTATCAAAGTACCTACAATTTGGGGAAGACTCATTCCTGGATATTTATTAGAGTAACCAGCAATCCTTTTCTTCTCGCCCAAGATTCGGATAACTGAACAAACCAATTCTTTCATTTCGCCGTCTAAATCATTGTTTGTCGGTCTAAGATATCCTAACCTCAGCTGTTCGAAAGATCCGCTCTTATTGCCGAAAATACTCATTATCTGTTCCCGCTTATTGCCTATGCGAAGATTTTTTAGATAGTTTTCCCTTGAATCATTCAAGTTATCTTTTTCCTCCTTTTTTTCAAAGTCGAACAGTTCATGCCATATGACTTCGTTTTCTGCAGCATAAGAAGGTCTTGGTCCTGCGGGATTTATGCCTAAAGACAACATAGTCTGGAACACTTTGTTTTCAATTTTGTCAATTTCCAAATCAGAAGAATTGAGAAAGGTATTCAATTCCTTGATTTCAGACCTTGTTGCAATTTCGTCTTTTTCGTCGCGTATGATGTTATAATATTTTTTAAAAATCTTATCTTCTTTTAATTTTGTAACACTCTTTTTTATCCTTTCGTCACGGAGTCCATTTTCTCTGTATTCTTTCAAGATATCTTTATAATCGTTTTTCTCATTGAGAGCATTCAATATCGCCCATCTAAGCATATCACGATAATGGTCGAGTTCTATGCCAGCGGAGAGTTTGGCAGCTGCTTGTCTGCTGTCCGAGAACAGCACTAACTTGGTTTTATCCTCGTTTGCACTCTTCATGCTTCGTATCAATGCATCGGCCAGAATCTGATTCACTTTCTGCAAACCAGTGCTATGACGTCTGATAGGAGTCAAACTATTACCATCATATATTTTGTATCTCACATCACATTGAGGACATCTTGCAGGGAACTTAGGTTCTCCTTCTCTTTGGATGTAAAGCCAATATTCACCATCTATAGAACCGACTATTTCTCCAGATGAAGAATCGTAGTTCACAGTTTGCCAGCCCTCTTTATGCAGTGTTGTATAGTCCTCCTCGACATTGCTATTAATATGTCTTTTCCAAAGTACGCCATACGGAATGAAACCATTGGTCAGTGGTTTTTCTATGCTAAGATACTTATCAGTTTTATCACTGATGACATAACCGCCCAAGAACACATCTCCGCAGTTCTCGCAAACAAGCATATCGAGCACACGCTTGCCACAATTGCAGATAGTTCGGGGTCGTTTGTAGAGTTTGCCTATATAACGGTCTTCAAATCTGTATTGTGCATCGACACAGTCACATTTGGAGTCTGAACAAGCCCATAATCCACTGATACTGCGGAAGAAATAGTGTGCCCTGATTGGAGATACTGCTCCACCATTTATCGTACTCTGGCAGATGATTTTTATCATCGCTTCAACCACCTCTTTTCTGTCAGCACAGGGGACTTCATTCAGTGCATTGGCTATCTTTTCTACGTCTTTAGGAATGATACCTTTAGGAGAACTCATCGCGTATTTCAGCCAGGAGAGCAATTCGTATTTCTCAGTTATATCGTTGAAATCACGACAATGCAGAGCATCCAGCAAAGCTTTATCTGCCTGCTCGTCAGCAGTATGGGCATATTGCACCAATGCCTCAACAGGTAAAGACGCAGAGGGTTTGTTTGGTTGAGGCTGAGCGGGATTGGAAAGAATGATAAAACGTTGTTCAAAATCTGCCTTACTTAAACCGAAAAACTCAGACAGGAACTCCTTAGATTGCTCATTTTCTTCGAGAGAAGCACTCGTTGCCAAAAACTGCACCTGAGGTGAATCTGGAGCGAGCCCTAATCTATCCAATAAGATTCTAAGCAAGTAGGCCACTTCTGTACCAGATGTGCCTCTATAGGTATGCAACTCATCGATTACCAGATGAAAGACATTATTCAGGTCTGTTTGTAACCACTTTCGAGTTTGCTCAAATATCTCCGCTTCCGTTTCTCGCATCAGCATGATATTCAGCATACTATAGTTGGTTATCATTATATCTGGAGCATTGTCTTGCATAGAGAATCTGTCCCACATTTCGGCTGAATCAGGCTCCATGCACGGAATGTGATACAATAATTCTTCCTGGTCTCCATTTTTTACGGCTTTCCAATCTTCTTCCAGCTGTTTCTTTTCTGCATTCCATCTGTCCTTGCTCCTCTCTTTTGTTCCACTTACAGGAGTCATACCTGTATAACGACCAAAATAGAATCTGTTTCCATTTCTATTTTTATCTAACCAATCCAATGCCCCAGTTCCATCGTCACGTCTGCTGTTCAGGGCTTTGCGAAGACGTATCATCTGGTCTTCGGCTAAGGCATTAAGAGGGTACAATATCATGGCTCTCATGGCCCTTGGCCGCGAGTTGCGCCAACTTTGAGACTCTTTGATAAGGTCAGCAATGACAGGCAATAGGAAACACTCCGTTTTACCAGAACCCGTTCCTGTCGTAACGACTATACTCTTTCTGTTTTTGTGTGCCTCTAGGAGAGCCGCATACTGGTGATCATACAGTTTGCGCTCATGACCAGACGGAGAGAACATACCAGAATGAACAAAATCATTCAAGTCCATAGAAACCCCTTCTTTTAGACAAAAGTCTCTAAGGCTTGCTTGCTCATGGTACTTAGGTACAAGTTCTATGATAGGAGGTTGACAGATAGTACCAGCTTCCTTTATCAGTTCGGCGCGTTCCTGACTATATTCTTTTTGAAACAAAGGTAAGCCACTGCTTATATATTTCAAATAAGCAGTTTGTATTTCATTGAAAATATTGATTGGATTATTCATAGTTGATAGAGTTACAGAGTATTCGGTTTAGCTCCTTAACCGTCGATTTAGAGACATTATTGAACCATAGTTTGCCATCACTGCAGATAGGCATCTGACGAGATGCCATAGTTTCAAGTTGTAACACTCTATACAGCAAAAATGGCATCGCAAATAACGGCATAACTAACAGTTTCTTGGCTCGTACGTAAGAGCCTGTCCACTCCTGGTTGATAACTCGGCTATAACTATATGCGATGGCAAATGCATCGGGATTATACGTTTTATCAGGAATACTTTTTACGACATATTTGTCTGGAATGACAAAATACCTCTTCATGCCGTCTATTCTCTTGGCTAATCCCTTTTCCCAGTTGCTATAATACTCCAAGTCGTTATTATCGATAAAGGATTCATCTCTAAATCCATACACTACATCCTGGATTGTTGGAAAGTGTTTCAAGATGCCTGTAGGATTAACTTTTGTCACCTTATAGTTATGAGGGTTGATAAGATTTTCTGTAAGAAATATACCCGCACTGACCTCATCGGTAAGGTAGTTTTCTGGCTTGGGATTGACATAATAAAAGTGTGTCCCATAGTCAAGTATGAGCGATTCTGTCAAAGCATAATATCCCTTCCCTACATGATCTATCACACCACTATAGACTAGGGGCCAAAACAACGCCCACATTGGTTCTTTTCGATTAATACCCAATCGTTGAGCCAATTCATCACAAGTCGTCTGTATTACATCCAGACTTCGTTGTTCTGAATGGCTCATCCATGTTCTAATTAGGCGTTGGGCTTCAAATAGAGAATCATTCATCTTGCAAATAATCTTCGTAGTAGTTCTTTACATCATCAACCGTTTGCTCATTTAGCTGACTTGGTGAGAGATAACCTGCAGATTCATTAAGTGTTGGCAATCCAATCTTTGCCTGCTTGGTTGATATCCAATCAGGATTAACACATCCTATATACTGCAAGCAATTTGCATTTAATGGCATCACATCATCCTTAGTTATGGTACACAGAATGCGCAAGTTATTTGGTAAAGCCTTGCCAGTCCCTGCAATTTTAGTGGTCAACCCACTCTGTATATCTATCAGTGGCATCATATAATTAGGCAGGTAGGTCAGATTGATGTTTTGCAATACAAGATAATACATCTTTTCAGAGTCTTTTTCCGCCTGTTCGACAATATAAGCCAATCCATTCGTCCAAAGGTCGTCAAAAGACCGCCAACTTGCACTGACATACTCGACCAAATAACGACAGCACAAAGTAGATTGTATAATTATTTGAGCCATCTTTGCATCTGGCACCAGAAGCATTCGATAGTTGCACAATAGACTTCCAATAATGTCACAGGCATCCTCATCTTCTATTCCATTCAGGCAAAGGGTATCATCTAAAATTTTGATGAATTTTCGGTAGCTAGAACATTTAGTCTGGACTAACGATACCTCTTCCAAAGAGAAGACTGACCCGACCTGAGAGGTTTTATAAGCAGGAAGACCCGTATGTAATACCTCTCGAACCACAGTATAATCCTCGACTATCGACTCTTTGTGCTTCTCTAATAGCTGAATACTGTTTTCCAGGGTTTTAACCTTGTCAGATTCTTGCCGAAGTAAAGATTCCAACCCCTCCAATTCAGATTGCTTCTCTTGAAGTTGCTTATCTATTATGCCTTTCTCTTTTTCATAGTTTCCCTTTTTCAGTGCTAAGTCTTGGTTAAATTGGTTATCTATAGCTTGTATTTCTTCTGCTTTCGAGCGCTTATAATCTGCCATAAAAGCATCTTGATGCTTAGCTAATGACATCTCTATAGACTCTTTCAACCAAAGGCTTTGACTTAATTCCTTTACCGTCTCATAAGGCAAAGTGAAGACATTAGTCATTGTCAATAACCGATGGATACGATTCTCTATGACATCTTCGGTCAATTGTTTTGTTACTTTAAACCTACTGCGAATCATGGATTCTACTTCACCGAAGTTTTTATTCTCAACGAGGTTACTCCATTCCTCTTTCAGGACTTTATTGAGAAACCAATCCAATAGTTGTTCATCGTTCGTAATGTCAAAACTACCAGTTTTGACGTCATCATTAGGAACTTTGACAACAAAGAGTTTGTCTTCTACAGTGATTGTCTCTACAACATTCCTATTCCAATATGGCACAAAACGATTATTCTTCTTTGGGTCAATAAGCCAAATATATGGACCTGAAGAAACATAGCATTTTTCGTCTATATCAACAAGTCCATACTTCTCTAATAACGAATAGTTGTATTGTCCATTATTAGAAAACGTTTCATCTATAGAAATGGCTCGCTTAAAAAATGGAGCTACGTTTCCTGCTTTGTTCCATACATAGGCACAATAGTCATTTCTATCCGTATTTTTATTAGGCAGTACCTTTACCATAAATAGGTACTTTTCATCATCCAGTTGAGGAAAGTTGTGTGCGAAGACCTCCCCTTGGGTATAAAAAATCTCTCTTGCTTGTCTTGGCGTTAATGGCAAAAACTGACCATTAGAAAGTATGCCAACTACTTTTAATCTTGCATGTGGAGAGCCCCAAATACGAGATACATAGCCTATTACATAGTCGTCATCATAATTAAACTCTGGTGTATAGTCATTGTTTATCATAGCCTTGTTTGTTTTAATATTCGCAATGTGATATTATTCTCATTTTGTTGGGGTTGGCCTAATGTAAGCATTTTGCTCCATCTTGTCAAAGTAGGTTCCTCGCTGACAATAGGCTTTTGTGGAATGGAGGAGAAATCAAGTCCGACAATGCCGTCTTGTGGTTCATTACATTCCCTTGGATCTTGACTTTCCCACTTGCTGGATTTATCAACATACCAACGGTTGCTATCTCTCATCCAGACCCTCGCCGTAGGAAGAGAATCGACAAGTTTTATTTTAATTTCCTTACAGCCACTAATTAATATAGAATGGAGGCCTGCCGACAATGTATCAAGTGATATGTCAATACATTCTTTGTTGCCTTGGTCTTCTACTACTAGCACATTATCGTCCATATCTATAGCTGACTCGCCCTCTGTTTTTTCCGAATTTTTAAGGTTGCGAACAGCAATACATGTTGCTAATACTTGGAATACTTTTGTCTGAGTCCAAGATTTGATTGATTGAATCTCAAAATCGCTGATTATTTGTCCCTCAGAATTCCGCATTGCATTCCCATCTTTGTCTTTACGAATATGACGAGAAAGGACGCCTACATCACCTTTCAAATCGATTAGTGATGTCTCATGTGCCCTATGTAAAAAAACTGTAGTCGTTAAGTTTTCTACACCAATAGTTGATAATAGATTTTGGAATCGTTTTAGTTTTCCAGATAAATCCAATTCCTTGATAACATGGCTTAACGAAGTGTTATTATTTTCAGTTTTATTTATGACAGATGGCATAATGATACTACCTAAAATAGCAGATGCTTCGTTGTATATTCTACCATATCGCATACTTTCTATGGATACAGTTGAACAATTGTAAAGAATTTTGTTTTCTGCTTTTATTGCAGGATTTGCTTTTTTCTCTTTTCTTTGCTTGTCAACTGCTATGCAGGAGGCTAACACTTGAAACACTTTGTCTGGTGTCCAAGATTTAATAGGACTGGCTTTATAATCAAAAACAGGGTCACCTTTTCCATCTAGTATTGCATTACCATGTACATCTTTTTGAGCCTGCCTTGTGATTAATATGATAAGTCCATCCTTATTTACAATAGAAGCCTCTTTAGCCCAATCCAAAACCAACTTTGCGGAAAACTGTTCTATTCCCAAAGACGCTAATACATCTTGATATTCTTTATCTCGAGTCATCTCCTTGACAACTCTATTAAGACTGATTGTATCTTTCCTTTCTACGCAGTATGGCTTGAAATAACAATCAAAGATTCTTGATGCCTCATAATATATTTCACTATAGTTGATATTATGATTCAACTCATGCTTATTTCCTTCATCTTTATAATTTGTTTGACTATTAGTTTTTATGACATTAGAAGCATATTTAAAAATCTTGCCATCGATTATTACATGGACAGGACTCTTCAGTTGGAGAATAGGAGCACCTCCAACACCTTGTAGATATGTCATATATCCGACTCTTAAACCTCCAACTAACTGGAACAGTTTATCTTGTACAGAGTAGAACTCCTGAGTATGTTCTTCATACTGTATCTTATACAACCGCAACTCAGATGTACTCAAAATTAAGTCACCACAAATAGTTGGTATTTGATATGAAGGTAATTGACCGACAAACAAGATAAGGAGTCCAGGTTGCTCTTTATCATCAATATATCTTACTTCTTGCCAATAACCTTCTGGCGACTGTTGAAATACTAGAATGTTTGGTCTTTTAGCGTGATAGCTCTCAGATTTTAATTTCTTTAAAGTAAGAGACTGAATACTAATTCTTTCTTTTAAAGTTAAATTGTTTGTATATCTTATTTCTAGACAATAATTACCTCTATCCTCCATTAAAAATAAAGAGAATTGCCCTTGGGGTAGTTTAGAATCCTTACCGGAAGTACTCTTGTATTCGCCATTCCATCTTAAATAGAAGCTAAATACTTGCTGAAAAATGTTGGCCGTATCACAGTTAGAAAGGACAGTTTGACCATGGCTGGTATTACACCATCTATTGATATCACTTTCCTTAATAATCCTTCTAAAGTCCAACAAAGAAATAACTTCTTCTGGATAAATGTGTTTGTGGGCAAAGAATCCCGCAATGTACTTTAGGTCTTCTGTTGTAAAAATCCTTTCTGCATATTTCAATGGATATTGGACATACCGACCATATCCCGATTTTTGCACACATTGCACAGAACGATAGTCATAGTTTATATCTTCTTCGTATGCGTTACAATAATCATAAAAAGTTTTCCAAACGTAGTCTTGATAACGAATAAACCAACGTTCGATATCTTGTATTTCGCAGTTAAGTACTTGTGCTAATCTATCTCTGTAGTTCTTTTCTGTTATTTCTTCATCTCTTTCACGCTTTGTCGCTGCATATATTTGAATGGCAACTACTGCCATTTCAAAACTCACTATAGAATGACCTTGTTGCTCTAAAACTTGTTCGTAGCTTCCACTACTATAATTGCCATAGATGCAATATTGCCGAATCGCATTTTTCAATTGCGACTCGGTTATAGCCTGACTTTTACAATAATCATCAATAAACGATTGATCAATCACAGGCCAAGAGGTAGACCCAGTGATTGAATCCTCAAAGTGTTCTCCGAAATCTACAACAATTTCTAACATACTTTCCATGGTTGTATATTCTCCAATAATAGCCTCAAATGTGAAATATGACCTTAAGTCATCATAAATCATCCTTTGTGCACTAACACGCAGGAAAGTTCATAAAATACCCTGGGGGGGGTAAAATCTTTCTTGAAGTTATGCACAACCCTTTTAGTCCGTCAACAGCCATTTCCAGATGGGAATGACCTCAATGGATGCTTCGCCGATGGGGATGGTCTCTTCTTCATCCATGGTAATGATGAGCATTCGGTCCAGGTCGATGGCCTTGGAGAGCTTTTGCAGGGCTCCAACTTCACGTTCGCGGGTTTCGTAATCGAGTAAACTGTAGGATACCTGTATGGCCAGTTTCTCGTTGGGCACAAAGAAATCGACCTCGACAGACTTGTTGTAGTAATAGAGATTATCTTCGTCGAGGGCGCCATAACGCTTCTTCAACGCGATGGCGACCAGGTTTTCGAGCAATTTGCTCTTAGGGTCAATAAGGTAATTGTTCAGGAGGCCATTGTCGCAGAAATAGTGTTTACTGTTGACAATACGCTCGGAGAAGCTATCGACATAGTTGGTCAGACGGAAAACCAGGAATGCCTCGTTCATGTAACTGAGGTAGTCGGTCACCGTGTTGCGGCTCACCTTGTCACCCGTAGATTTAAGGATATTGGTCAGACGAGTCAAGGTAGTAGGTTGCATAACGCTTTCGGCCAGTTTCTTGGTCAACAGGCGGATGATACCTCCAGAGCGGATCTCGTTGCGAGCAATGATGTCGCCCAATACGATTTTCTGGCAGAGCCAGTTGAGCCACTCCTGCTTATCCATGCGGTTAAAAGTCTCGGCAAAACCGCCATACTGGAAGTAGTCGGTAAACAGGGAGCGTACTTGTGAACGTTGGCTGGTCAATGCCCAATTAGCGTCCAATTCGATGCCTTTGTAGCGCAGATACTCGCCGAAGGAAAAGGGATAAATATTGCGCACGATGAAACGTCCACCAAGGGTGGTAGCAATCTCGCGACTGAGCATCTTGGCATTGCTGCCAGTCACCATGACCTGGTAGCCCGTATCGGCCAAGCGGCGCACGAATTTCTCCCATCCGTCGATAATCTGTATTTCGTCAAGATAGATGACAGGCTTGCGGTCGTGATAAAGCTCTTCATAACTTTGTATGATGCCATCCAGTTCGCTTAACTGGAAGATATCGAGGCGGTCATCCTCAAAATTGATATACAGAATATCTTCCTTGGCCGACAGCCCATCGGAGATGCGCTGCTGTATATGCTGGTAGAGGATGTACGACTTACCTGCACGTCGGAGACCAACGAGCACATAATTGCCCACTGGTTCGAAGTGGACGTCACGCCTTATCAGAGGTAGTTGCGGGATTCGCTCCTGATTTTTCAAGAGTATTGACTTGATGGTATCTTTATTCATGACCGTTTATTTTATTTCTCCATACAGGGCATCAAATAGGAAATATTGCTCTGTATGTAGTGCAAAAATAGTAAATATATGCTCTCTATACAGCGCAAAGATATTCTTTTCCGGCGAAATATCCAAATTTTCAGCCTCATAATCTTCATTTTTTTTCAACTTAAGATTGTTCCCTGCCGATAGGACATAATTATTGGCAGAAAGCTATTCCTCAAATCCATCATATTACCAGTCACTTTGTGGTGTTCATCAAAAGATTTTTTTAGTTGTATCGCTTCGAGATGTTGAAAATTGAGATAGGCTCATATTCATCTATCAGTTGCTTAAAGTGATTGTTAAAGTCCAATAAAAAATCGGATGCCAAGAGAGACTTGACACCCGGTTCGATGAATTAAAAAATAGAAATACACACGGTACAGACGAAAGGACAGGGGGATGGGGCAGGTAGCCGCTTTAGAGCGTCTTCAGCTTGATGCTGGCAGCCTTCAGCTTCGAGTCGGCCGTGGCGCGCACGGTGACCTTGCCGGCCTGACCGCGTTTGCTGCGCAGGACGACCTGAAGAGTGCCGTCGTAGAGGCGCTTGGTCGTGACGTCGGGCGTAAAGAGTTCGCTGGTGTAGTGGTCGCCGTTGTCGAGCGCATAGAGCGTGGCTGCACCATCGACCGTGATCGAGACGAGCGACGAATCAGCCGCAACGGTGCGTCCCTTGCTATCGACGGCGCGCACGGTGAGGTATTGCAGGTCCAGGCCATCGGCCACGAAATCGGGCAGGGTGAACGGCTTTCCGTCGGGACCCAACTGCTCGGCCTCAATGCGCAGGGCAACAGCCTTGCCGGCCGTCTGGATGGTGTGACGGGCCACCTCGCGGCCGTCGTTGTAGGCCACAGCGGTGAGTGTGCCGCCCTTGCCGTAGTCAATGTCTTCCCACAGGATCATGTTGCGCTGGGCGGCATCGGCCACATTGTTCTTTTTACGGCCAATGCTCTTGCCGTTGTAGATGAGCTCGACCTCGGCGGCATTGGTGAAGGTGTAGAGCGACTGGCGGCTGCCCTCGGCGAAGGTCCAGTTGTTCGAGAGCTGCTGCTTGCCGACCTTCACGTCGTTCCAATCGACGGTCTCGCCCTTGCCGTCGCGCACACCGATGTGTACGACAGGTTCATCGGCCGCAAAAGCACTCTTGATGAGGTAGGCCTGCGGGTAGGTCTCGAGCGTGTGGCGGAAGTAGCTGTAGTTCCAGCCCTTCTTCGGCCAACCGTTGCTCTCGCCCCAATATTCGATGGCACCCCAATAGGCAAGGCCGACGCTGCGCTCCTCGGGCATGTTCCAGAGGCAGTTGAGCAGCCATTCGGTCTGCGCCTCGCTCTGGAAGAGGATCATCCACGGGGCATGCTTCAGATAGTCGTTGTAGCAGTTGCTCTGGTAGTTGAACGACGATACCTCGCTGACCTGTGCCAGTTCGGGCGGAACGCGGTAGGTGTTGAAGTCGGGGGTGCCGCGCTGGGCTCCGGCGCGTGCGGGGAACATGGCGACGGTGGTGGGTCGCGTAGCATCGTAGCGCTTCAGCATCTGGTCGAAGATGCGGTAGGTCGTGACGCCCCAGTCGTTGGTGTCGTAGCCGCTCCAGTCGCTGCGCGTCTGCAATTCGTTGCCGAGGCTCCAGAGGACGACGCTCGGGCAGTTGCGGTCGCGCTTCACCCACTCCTTGATGAGGCTTGGCCAAAGGGTCATGAACGGCTTGCGGCCGCCCCAGTAGTCGTTGTCGCTCCACTTGTCTATAAGTTCATCGACGATGAGCAGGCCCACGCGGTCGGCGATGCGGGTGAAAGATTCGCTGTAGGGGTTGTGCGAGCAGCGGATGCAGTTGTAGCCGAAGCTCTTCAGCTGGCGCATCTCACGCTCGATGGCCTTGTCGAACGAAGCCACACCGAGCGCACCGAGGTCGTGATGGTTGGCGATGCCCTTGAGCAGCACCTTGCGGCCGTTGAGCTTGAAACCGAAGTCCTTGCCGTATTCGATGCTGCGGATACCGAACTCGACACGTTGGCTGTCGGCCACCATGCCATCGGCCATAAGCACGACTTCGGCGATGTAGAGCTGCGGCGCGTCAATGTCCCACAGGGCGGGAGTCTGGATTTTGGCCAATGGCATTTTCACCTCGACCACGCTGGCCTTCGTGTGGTCGGGCATTCCGGCGGTGAGGTCGGCGGCCAATGCCCCATCGGGCGCAAACAGGCGGCACTGCAACGAGACATCGTCGTGCTTCTGCCATCCGGCCACCTCGACCTCGACCTGCACGTCAGCCTCGTTGGCCGACACCTGCGGCGTGTGGACATAGACACCGTGGCGGGCGATGTGGGTCGGATTCTGCACCTTGAGATAGACGTCGCGGAAGAGGCCGCCGCCGGTGTACCAGCGCGAACCGTTCTTCTTGCCGGTGTTGGCATAGACGGCGACGACATTGGGCGCGTCGTAGCGCAGCTGGCGGGTCACATCGGCCTCAAAACCCACGTAGCCGTATTCGGACGAGGCGACCTTGTGGCCGTTCAGATAGACGTCGCCGTAGTACATGATGCCGCCGAAGTCGAGCAGCACCTGCTTGCCGCGCCAGAGGGGGTCGGCCTCGAACGTCTTGCGGTACCAGCCTTCGCTCATCTCCTTGAAGCCGCGTGCGCCGCCGGCAGCCTCGACCCACGGCTGTTCGAACTGGAAGTCGTGCGGCAGGTCGAGCGTGCGCCATTGGCCATCATCATAATCGGGCTTGATTACGGCCGATGCATCGGCGGCCCCGAACTGGAAGCGCCAGCCGAAGTTGAAAAGCTGTTTCTGACTTGTGGCGAATGTGGCCAATGGATAGTTGCGGGCCACCTTGCTGTCTTTCTTCTCGACATACTGCGCATTGACGCCGATGGCCGATGATGCCATCAGCAGAGCGGCGAGTGCGTAAAGTTTTCTTATCATTGTGTTTATGGGTGAAAGGGTTAGTATGATATTGGCCGCAAAGATAGTCAAAAAAATTGAAAAATCCTATCCGGCACGCGCGAAAAGGGGCTTTTTCGGCCGAAATTTTGGCCAAGTCGAAAATAAGGCGTATCTTTGCGGCCGATATTGCTCCATCGGATACCTAACCCATAGCCCCAGGGGCTGGCTCAACCACCGCGACGGTTGGCATTGGCCGGAAACCCCACGGGCAGAAAATAGGCTGGTGGGCAAGAACAAATAATAATTCATAAATAATAGAAAATGGGAAATTTAGTAGCTATTGTGGGTCGTCCCAATGTGGGCAAATCGACCCTTTTCAACCGCCTTACGGA
>CACZAY010000004.1 GCA_902779265.1 uncultured Bacteroidales bacterium
TGGGATCCGAGTCTGCCCATCTCGGCCGACCTGAAGCTGCGCGCCTACATCGTGGCTTCGTACGACATCATCACGACCCACGTCTCGATAGGCGTGAACGAATACAACCGCGTCACTACGCCTGCCGACTTCACCGAGAGCAAGCTACTCGACCTGCGTTTCTATGCCGCTGCGACCGACGGCACCTACCGCCTCAGCCTGCGTGACGTCTATTCGACGCCCTACAACCTGCAGGAAGGCGGGATTGTGAAGATGGCCAATGCCGATGCTGACCGTACCGGATATTACGGCACGGTGAAGAGCATCGTCGGCACGGGAAATGCCGGCCTCATCACCTTCAAGGACACGCTCTACCACACCGCGTCGAAGGTCGATTTCCAATGGAACGCCGCCAGCATCTCCCAGGCCAACGTCATGCAGAGCGCCATCGTCAACAATGCGCCGCGCCAGGGCTACCTTTTCCGTACGGCCCAGACGGCCAACGTCGGTGGAACGTACAGCAAGGTACTGTTGGCCAACAACACGATGACTTTTGTGGCCGATGACATGAACGACTACCACCTCGCGCGCTATGCCGACGCCACCGCCGTAAGCCCCACCTCTCAATGGAGCGGCCGCGCCTACACCTACCTGCTGCCTCCGGGCGACCTCGTCTATACGCTCACGACAAGCGAGGGCGGTTCGACGCAGCGCAGTGTGACCAAGCCCGCAGGCAACGGCACGACCAACGACATCTTCGCCGCATGGTACAAACTGGACTTCAACCTGCTGGACGCGCCGGCCGAGTGAGCGGCTCCCATCGGACAAGACAGAAAGAATTGAAATGAAACGCCATTGGCCAAGACCCTGATATTTATGGCCGATGCGCTTAAAGATAACGAACAATAACCCAACAAGATAATGATGAAATCGAATCGCCTTTTCCTGACAGCCATGCTGAGCCTCGCTTCCCTGAGCGCGGTCCAGGCAACAGATTATATCCGTTACGTCTCGAAGAGACAAGGTGCGTACAACAACAGCGGCCTCAGCTGGAGTACGGCCAAGATGAACGTGCAGGATGCCATCAACGACATCAAGGACAAGCTTGACGCGGGCGACCGCGGCTACATCTTCGTCGATGCCGGTACCTACAAGCCGACACAGGCCATCGCCGGCACGGGCAGCAGCTCGACGCTCTATATGTCCATCCAGATTCCGGCCGGCATCTCGGTCTATGGTGGCTTCAACGGAACGGAGACCGGTTCGTCGGCCCGCGAAATCATCGGCAAGCGCGAAACCGTCGCCACCGAGGTGGGCACCTATATGAAGAACCGCACGGTCTTCACCGGTTCGCTTTCGGGCGAGGCCGATTTCGTCTGGAATGACACGAAACATCGTTACAACACGTCGTATTACGGCAACTGCTATCACGTTGTCTGGTTCGCCATGAACGGCTATACGACCGATAGCGAGGGTGTCAAGCGATACAATGCGTTGGCCGATAGCGCCGTGCTCGACGGCGTGGTCATCAGGGACGGCTATGCCTATAATAACGACATCAACCGTGTGTCACACAACGCCTTCGGTGGCGGTGCCTATCTGGTCGATAACGCCATCGTCCGCAACTGTGAGGTCTATCACTGCGAGTCGTCACGCGGCGGTGGTGGCCTTTATCTGGATTACGGCGGCCTTGTCGAAAACTGCTATGTGCATGACTGCCAGACGCTTGGCGTGAACTCGACTTCGGGCTTCGGTGGCGGCATCATGGTGGACCAGAAGGGTCTCGTGAGCCACTGTGCGCTCATCAACAACGTGGGCCGAAGTGGTGGTGGTCTGAGCCTGAATTATAATACTGCGGCCAATGCCGGCGGTGCGGGTCAATATGCATTGGCCGCAGCCGCCTGTCTCATCGCCCAGAATGTCTCGACCGTCGAGGCGGGTGGTGTCTATCTGAACAAGGGTGGCTTGCTGAACGGCGTGACCATTGTGCGCAACAAGACGTATGGCACGGGCGTCACGCTGAACGGTATCGTGACGGGCCGAAGCGGCGGTGTCTATATCCGCGACCACGCGCGCATCTACAACAGTGTGTTGTGGGGCAATGAGACATCGGCCAGCAACACCAACAACCTGCAGTATGCAGCGACGCGTTCGACGTCGAGCAACGAGCTGAAGCCGCACTTGACCTATGTGGCCATCTCGCGTGCCGACTATACTGACTGGTCGGGTACGAAAAAGGTGGGAATCAGTAAGTTGAGTGACAAGAATGTGAATGACGATGCCTCGACTTCGTTCGAAAAATATACGATGTTCACTACGGTGAGCCCGACTTGCGGCCACGTGAACGACCAGTCGGGTCTTCTGATGACCGATGGCTCATCGTACCTGAAGAGCTGCCTGTGGGTGCCGACGGCCTCATCGGGCCTGTGTTATGCCGGTCTGCAGCTGTTGGATATCAACGAGCCATCGGCCATAGATATCTCGGCTGGTTTTATCGTCGATGACCTGATTGACAATGAGTTCAGCCCGAAGTGTACACTGGGTGCCTATACCGCTGTGGCCGAGACGCCTGCCCACACGACGATAGGCGGTGTCAATACGGTGTTTGTCGATCCGAACCGCATTAGCGGTAATGCCTACGCACAGCCTGGTATCAGTTGGGACAGTCCATTGGACAATCTGACCGATGCCTTGACCTATTTTGAGGAGAATGGGCTGACGGGACAGATCTTTGTCAAGGAGGGCTCGCTCTATACGGCCAGCCGCTCGGCCCACGACCGCCTGCGCGGCACGACGATTCCGATGGTGTCGGGTGTGAGCGTCTATGGTGGCTATGCCGCTGAATTGACCGGAACTGACACATCGCTACGCAATCCGGTGACCTATCCGACCATCATCACGGGCCGTGTGACCGAGGGCGACTATGCCAGCAACGTGGCCCACTTGGTGACCTTTGACGGGGTGACGGGCAGTGTCCTGGATGGCTTCGAACTGCGTTGGGGCAATGCGGCTTCGACGGTCAACGCCGACTACGGCCAAAATGGTGCTGGTGTGGTTGTGGCCAATGGTGCATCGGCCATAATCAAGAACACTACGATTGCCGACTGTACGGCGGCAGCAGGCTCGGCCATCTATATCGAGAGCGGTTCGCTGTCGGCCGAAAACTGTATCTTCCGTAACAACGCCAGCAGCCTGACGACGTCCACAACCTCGGGCGGTACTATCTACTTGGCGCAAGGGGCAACAATGACACAGAATCACTGCGACATCGTGCGCAATGTGGGCCATGCCGTGGTCAATCACGGTTCGTTCACGTCGGCCAATTCCCTTTTCTACGCCAACATGAGCAGCGTGGTGGAGGATACCAACGACAAGGGCGAATTGGCATTGGCCGCCTTCCTCGGAACCGGTGAATATGCCGGCTCGCACAATATGTTTGACACGGCATCGGCCAATGATACCCACGCCAATGCGCTGGGACAGACCATCCTGTCATGGAGTTTCCAGACTACATCGGACACCTATCCGCGATTCGTCAATTCAACCAAGAATGCCGGCGTCAGCGAGGCGGGTGACGTGACCTATTACGGACGTGCGGTCGATTATACACCATCGGACATGAACCCGGCCGTCAATGCCGCAAGTACCGACGGGGTAGCTCACGTTTCGGCTTTGTCCGATGGATCGTGGGGCTATGACATGACGACCCACGCACCACGCGACTACGGTGGCCTGCCAGACATCGGCGCACTGGAGAACGGCGCTTCTGTGGCCAATTCTGCTACGCAGCCGCTCTATGGCACCGTGGTCTATGTCCGCGACTACCGCAACGCCGACGGTACGGTCGATTACGTGTCGGGCGGCAACGGCATGTCGTGGTCCACGGCCATCAACGGCAACTCGGCCTACAGCAACACGACGGGCGCAAACTTGGGCGTGCCGGTGCAGGATATGTCGTACATGATCAAGGACTACGACTTCAAGAGTACAGCCGGTTGGACCACGACGCATAACTATACTACATACAATGCAAGATATGCCATCGCCGAGCAGTATGACTGCACTTTTGATGTCTATCAGACAGTGACGGGTCTGCCGACGGGCTGGTACAACCTGACATGTCAGGCTTTCTACAAGAATAGGCAGGGCGACCAGAATACGGTTTATCCGGTGCTCTACGCGCAGTCTGGCGGGACAACGGCATCGAAAAAGGTGATGTATTACACCGATGATAAGGAGGCCCTTGACTATATGCACCTGACTACCATCACGGAGAACTTTGCCGGCAAGACTCCGCATTGGGATGGGGGTTATCCGAGCAACTACGGCACGGCGCATCTGGCCTTCGAATACGGTCTGTATAAAGACAATTCCGTGTGGATTTATGTGGCCGATGGAACTCTGCGCGTTGGTATCCGCAAGCTCAATGCCAGTTCAAGGGACTGGACGGCCTTCGACAATTTCCAGTTGATGTATTATGGCGAGAACGCCTTGAACCAGCAGGGTACAGCAGGTCTCCAGTTCGCCGTCGATCGGGCCTACGAGACCATGAAGGATGGCTTCGTCTATCGTACGGTCGATACCACCGAGGCATTCGGCAACAGTGGATCATCGGATGGCTATCCGGTCACCATTAACCATATTACGTACAATGAAACTGCCGAGCATCCCCAGGTCAATGTCTGGGTGGGTGCCGGTGAATATACCAACCCATTTGGCTACCAGATCCGCAACAATGTCAAGGTCTATGGCGGCTTCCCGAAGACGGGCAACCCGGGCATGAACGAACGACACCCGCAGCTGACGGATGGCGTGCCGTTGTCATTGGCCAACCAGGGTCTGAATGTGGCCGATTACGAGACCATCCTACAGACCAACCCGAGCATTGAGGTGCGCGACGAGATGCGCCGTTCGGTGAGTGTCCTGTCGCATCCGTACGTCTGCCGCGTCACCGACTATGACGACCACAACCGTCCGCGTTGCCGCGACATCTACTATGGCTGTGAGTGGGACGGCTTCACCCTGCGCTACGGCATCAAGGAGGGCGTCGTCCAGCGAGAGAGCGGTAACGGCGGCCGTCGTAACGGCGGTGCCGGATTCTCCATCTACGAGAACGCCATCATCCGCAACTGCGTCATCCGCGACAACCTGTTGACCACATGGACCGGCACGACGCGCGAGGCCATCGGCCGTGGTGGCGGTGCCTACTGCGACGGTGGCACGGTCATCAACTGCTACTTCCGTGACAATATTTCCGATTGTAAAGGTGCAGGCAATTCGATGGAGAACTATGGCGCTGCCATGTTCATGATTTGGGGCACTATGTACAATACGGTCATCGCCCACAACGGCTTCCTGACCGACCATGACAACTGCCGAGGCAACGGTATCTTCTTCGAGTCGGCCAACTTCTACAACAACACCGTGGTCAACAACTACGGCGGCAACAGCGCCATCGGCGTCTATACCGCTTCGAAGGACGAGTCGCACCTGACTGTCTATAATTCCATCATTATGGCCAACAACAAGCCGTTGCTCTGGCTGATGGGTGGAGGTACGCCATGTAGCTTCGACCACTGCTATCTGCAGAGCGAGAAGAACTTTGCAGCTGGCGGCTATTCGAATGTACAGAAGACCAACTGCCTCGAAAACTACAACACCTCCGACTACGCGACCATCAACCCGTTCAAGCTGGACTATGCCGATGCATTGGCCGACTACGACTACCGAATCACGCTCAAGGACGAAAGCTACAACTGCGTGAATGCCGGTACTGAAGAGTTGGGCTACGATTATGATGGCGTGACGCCAGTCGTCCTGCCCGATGTCGATATGGACTACACCGACCGTGTGCAGGACTGCCGCGTCGATATCGGTGCCTACGAGTACAACGGCGCAGCCTCCATCACGCCCGACCTGACCACCGAGCCGGGCACGGCCATCTACTACGTGACCGAATACGGATTCGGCACCACTCAGGCCTTCAATCAGGCCAACGCTGCCTGCGCCAAGAAGTTGCAGAAGGTGCTCGATGCGGCCGGCCGATATAAATATGAGCATCAGGGTACGCGCGTAATCGTGAAATTGGCCGGCGTCGATGCCACGGCTGCAGGCTACAACGAGAATACTTGCTTCAAGTATTACCCATGCCGCACGACCGAAGATGGCAGCGACAACGTCCGCGTCTGGAGCATCATGGTGCCCCGTGGCGTTGAGGTCTGGGGTGGCTACACCGACGACTATGTGGTGACCAATGTGGCCAATGGCACAGTCAACGTGGACCGTTTCACCGACGACGAGCGTTCGGTCATGTATCACCCGACTTTCCTCCAGACCGAATATGACAACCGCAATCTGAACGAGACGGTCAAGGGTTATCATGTCGTGACGTTCACCGACGAGACTTTCGACGTGGACGGCAACGTGCGCGAGGGCATGACCCTGTCGAGTGCAGGCGTGACCGACCGTGCCGTATTGGACGGCCTCTTCCTTGTGGGTGGTCAGGCCGATGGCGAGAGCTTCGGTTCGACCGCATCGCAGGTCAACATCAACCAGTATGGTGGTGCAGCCGTCGTGACCGACTACGCTCACGTGCGCAACTGCATCCTCAAGAACAATACGGCCACCTATGGCGGTGCGTTGGCCCTGATGAACAAAGGCCTGGTTTCGGGCTGTCTCATCATTGACAATGAGGCCAACTACGGTGGTGGCATCTATGTTGTCGAAGATGGTGTGACGATGTCCGATGGCGCCGTCAACAGTACATCACAGGGCGAGGCCTCGACATTGGACGCCAACATGCCACACGTCTATACGACGACAATCGTCAAGAACCTGGGTAACCAGCAGGGCGGTGGTCTGTGGTTCTCCAACGATGCCGAAGAGCCCAACGTCCGTGTCAACTCGACCGTCCTTTGGCAGAACGACTCGCCCGACCAGGCCAACGTTGCCGGACAGACCAGTCCGGACATGCCGACCGATGACAACAGCATCTCGACCTTTGAGTGGTATCCGTTTGCCTACTCGGCCGTGCAGAACTTGCGAATCTCGGGTACGAGCAACATCAGCGTCGATATCCAGAATAAGAGTGGAAACCGTTTCGGTGTCGATTCGACGACCAATCCGGCTGTCTATAACGGTAAGAACATTGCTCGTGACACCACGCAGGTCGATTACTACGGTCTGACCGTCTTCTCGGCCCTGTGCCGTACGGGTATGCCGTATTCCAACTACGAGAGACTGGTCGAAACCGAAGGCTTGGCCACACGCGACTACAACAAGTGGAGCCGCGACACCATCCCGACCGGTACCAAGCAGCGTACCTACGTTGATATCGGTGCGCGTGCCTATCCGTCATCATCGGTCACCGATTTGGAGCATCCTTTCCTGCGACTCTTCGTCGCCCAGACGCAAGACGTAAATATGGACGCCTACCAGGCTATGCAGGACTTCAGTGCCGATGCCACGCCGGCCGATGCCAACTACGTCTATGGCCTGCTCGGCTCTTCGTTCGCCTATCCGTTCCACAACTTGGACGATGCCCTTTCGTACATCTCCGAGCTGCGCAGCTGTGACCTCTGGAAGAACCGTGCCAACGACCTTCCGTTCGAGATCTGCATCGCCCGTGGCGAGTACTATCCGCAGCGAGATATGCAGGGCAACTATGGATATTCATTGGCCAACACCTATCTTATCCCCGAGGGCGTGACCCTCATGGGCGGTTTCGACTGCAATGAGCTTTATGGCCAATACTGGAAGCCGCGCGAGGCCGACTCGACGACCTACACGAACCGGCTGCTGGACAATGTGGTCCGGTTCTCGGCCGATACGTTGAGCCGCATCTGGGCCAATGTCGATCATGCCGATACAGTGGCCATCTCCCAGCTCCCGCTCGACTCGATGGCCTACCGCCGCGTCCTGGAAGACCAGAACCTGAACAATATCCTTGAGCCATGGGAGTTCCAGAACCAGACCAACCTCTCGGGCAACACGGTCAACCTGCAGAACTCGGGCGTATATCACGTCGTCAGCATCATCCCGTATGCGCCGGGTGTCGGCCAATTGCCTACGCCGACCTACGTGAACAACGACTATTTTGACCATGGCCAATTGAACGGCTTCGGTCTGGAGTCAAGGTACATCGGCCAACCAGTCATCATCGATGGCATCCATATCTCCGACGGCTATGCCCGCGACTACGTGTCCGGTTCGCTGAACGACAACGGCATCTACGACTATTATCGTGGCGGCGGTGTACGCGGCAACGGCAACTGGTACTGCGCTGACTACATCAACGGCAGCGACGATGACCTGCGTCACCAGAACATGCCTACGGCGGTTGCCTATCGTGACATTCCGCTCTACATCCGCAACTCGCAGTTCATCAACAACCAGGCAGGTTACGGTGCCGGCATCGATGCCAATATCTCGACCCATATCTACGACTGCCTCTTTGCCGAGAACAAGGCCATCAGCAAGCGCGAGTCGGTCAAGTGGACGGTACCGTCGGTTTCGGCTTCGGACTATGGCACGACCACGACGACCAATGTCAGCTATCCGGGCAATGGTGCGGCCGTCAGCTTCAACAATACGCTGGAGGTCTATAACACCATCTTCTCGAACAATGAGGCTGAGGATGCAACGGCATTGGCCAACAAGAGTGTCACCTTCACGACCTACCGCACGCTGGAAAATGCATCGGCCAACCCCGCCATCTACGGCGGTATGGGTGCTGCCATCTACGGTGGCTACAACAGCCGGATGAAGGTCTTGAACTGCGACTTTGTGAACAACCAGGCGTGCGTCTATCCCGCCATCTGCACGTTGAACCCGAACGTGGGCCACGACTATACATCGGCCATCACCGAAAAGGAATACAACCTTGTGGCCAACAACGTCTTCTGGGGCAACGCGACGACCGAGGATGTGACATCGGCCAATACCTTTGCCCAGGGCTTGAGCATCAACTACGGCAACGCAGGATGCTTCGGCTCGAACGGTCGCTATGACGTCGATCTGAGCAAGGCTCCGGCTACTCAAGGCGCTCTTGACAGTCTCTACAGCGAGGCCATCTGGTTCTCGGCCTATGAGAAGGGCAGGGGCAAGACTGTGGCCAATAGTGCAGACTACCGCCAGATCAACTACACGGCCGGTGAGTATATCGAAAAGACCATCTACAACCAGTGGTTGTCGGCCTATGCCTCCGTGGGCGACGTCTATGAGACACAGAACGTCAACATCGTGCTCAGCTCGGACAACGATGCGCTCGATGGCCCGAACTTCTGCAACCCATCGACCACACCGGGCTACGCCGGCTACAATGAGGCGGCCGACTGGTCACGTGCCCGACTGAACAACCTGACCGACAACGGTTCGTGCTTCCTGCAACAGGCCATCGTGAACAATGGCGCCGAGGGCTACTCGACCTATTGGATGACCGATGCCGAGGGCAAATACATCGGCAATGGTGCCTACTACGAGGCCTATTACGAGAATGACGAGAACCGCCGCGGCATGAACCTGGGCAATGACATCTACATGCGCTCGGCCTCGACCGATGAGAACCTGCCGCGTGTCGCTTCCGACCCGTCGCCGACCCATAACCAGACCTACATCGACCTGGGCGTCTATGAATATCCGCACGCCCGTCTCGTCGCTTCGACCGAGGGTGATGCCGTCGATATCCTCTGGGTTTCGACCATCGAGAAGCCTGAAAACGGAACACCGGACGGCTCAACGTGGGAGACTCCGACCAGCGACCTCCAGCGTGCCATCGAGACCCTGCTCTCCAGCCGCAACGGCCACCGCAAGGAGATTCGTCTGACCGATGGCGAATATGCGCCAATCTACAGTTACGACGGTTTCAAGACCTTCTGCATCAATACTGAAGACATCAACGAGAGCGTCATCTTCCCCGAGTGGGGCTATGTCAATGGCCAATTGAAATACTCGCAGTCGGACATCGACAAGTATTTCGTCCGCTCGCTCACCATCAAGGGCGGCTACAGCAAGGACCTGCGTGACCAGTATGACACCGAGCTCTATCCGTCCGTCATCCGTTCGACCGACCGTCTGGACGGCACCAGCCCGACATGGAACTACCTCTTCCACGTCAAGGACGCCATCCAGCGATATGGCAAGGGCGATGATGATGCATTGGCCAATGGCGCCATGTCAAGTTCCTCTCACGAGGTGAGCACCATCCCAGTGGAGATCGACGGTGTGACATTGGTCAACAACCAGGCTCTTTCGGGCACACACGGCACGGCCATCCGCTACGACGACCAGATCTACAGCTATGAGTCCGAGGGCGAGATCCACACAGCCTATGCCAACGCGCCTACGACGGCCAATATGTCGATTTCGGCCGATGAATATGCCGAACTGAAGAAGGACAACAGCGTCACCGTGGCCGTCACCTACTGGACCGATGACACCTACACGCTCCAGTCGTCCGTCCCGACCGATTATGCGCTCTACTACCGCGTGGTCGAGCATCCGGCCAAGCTCATCATCAGCAAGTGCCGCGTCATGAACTCGGGTACACACTACGACAACTCGACGTTGCGCGACTACACCTCATCGGCCGTCTATATTGGCCAATACGGAGGCGACGCGCTCATCTACAACAGCGTCTTCCACTCGAACTGGGGCAACCCGCTTGAGGCCTACAACACCCGCACCATCAACAATACCGTGGCTTTGAATTATGGCCGATGGATCTTGATGAACTCCGGCGCAGTCGATAACCTGCTGGAGAGCGAGAGCGAAAACGGCACGGGTGAGATGCTGGCACCTTCGGCACGACGTGGATCCGTATGGCGTGCGACCTATGTGCCTCGCCACTCGAACATCATGAACACCGTCCTGTGGCGCAACAATCCATCGGCCGAAAACGCCTCGGTCTATGGCAGACAGTTTGCACTGGCCGGTTACGTGTCAGACCGCGATGCGGCATCGGACAGCATCTTCCGCCGCAATTCCTACACGCGTTTCGTCAACAATGAGATTGTGGTGACCGATGGCACTGACTACAGCGACACGGCATTCGTCAACAACCGCTGGAACACCTACCTCTCATTGGACAACGACAACATCTCGACAGGACCGAACTTCAAGGATCCGAAACTCGATGCGAGTGACTGGTCCGTGGGCGGTGACATCGAGCAGCGTGACTTCAGCCTCCATCCCAGCGTGCGCCTGGTCAACAAGGGCGACACCGCTATCTACAGCGATCAGGTGTACGACCTGGCCTGGATTCCGACGACCGAGCTCGACTACCTTGACCAGCCGCGTGTCATCCGACCCAGCATCGAGGTGGGCGCCATCGAATATCCGCAGCCGCTGCTCCGTGTCATCTATGTGGACCCGACGCAGACTGAAAACAGTGACGGTACGGGCTGGGGCAACACGATGAACAGTGACCATCTGCAGAATGCCATTGACTTGGCCGCCATCTATAGTGCGACCAATCCGCCGACAGAAGAGGATCTCAACGAGGCCTACGTCTTCGTCAAGGGCGATAATGGAACACTGTTTGACGGTATTACCCTGCGCAGCGGTGTGAACATCTACGGCAGCATCGACCCGACCAACGTCACCGACTCGGTCCGCTACACCATCAACGAAGAGACGGGCGGCTACCTCTATCCGCATCTGCACGAAGATGTCGAACAGGTGGTCAACAACCGTCCGGGTCTGGTCGGCCCAAGCACGAAGCGCACCGTCATCGCCTCGATTACGACGGGACAGAAGAACACCTTTGCAACAGATGTCCCGACTCGCATCGACGGTGTTGAGATTTCGGCCAAGAGCGAAGACAATCCGCTCGGCGCTGTGCTCACACCGGTGCTTGACATCGATCCACGTTCGGCCGTCGATGGAGAAATTCCGGCCGTCGCCGTGTCACACGTGCTGGTGGCCGACAACAACGCATCGGGCGCAACCAATGTGAATGTGGCCAATGTGAACAACGCGCTCATCTACGAAGTACTCTTCCGCGACAACGCAACGTCATCGGCCAACTACGTACTCAACCTCGGCTCAACAGGCTACGGCGTGAACCTCACCGTTGAGGGCCGCACCAATGACGCCGCCGGCAACTGCCGCTACGACGAGGCCGAGAACAACAAGCTGGGCAGCCACCTGTGGTATTCCATCTTCAACTATGCCGGCAAGGTGGCCGATGAGAACACCCTGTCTAAATATAATTATGAGGTGGCCGATGCCAACCTGAACTACCAGCTCACCGAACACTCGCTCAACATCGACCGTTGCGACTCAATCAACCCGATGACGCTCGATGCCGCTACGGCCAATCTGGTGCAGTTCATCAACTATGCGACCGACGTCGATCTCTTGGCCAACCCGCGTGTCCTGAATACCCGTTCGGCCCACTCGGACATCCACGTGCTCGACCGCGGTGCCTTCGAGACCTGGTGCATCGGCAACGATACCATTGGCCAGAATGTCTTCACCGATACGCTCCGCGTCCACTACGGCGGCAACTACTATCCGCACGAGGGCAGCGTTGTCTATCTCTTGGAGCAGAGCAACCTGATTGCCGAGGCTCACGAACTCGTTCCGGCCTACCTGCTCGTCAAGCGCGGTTCCTCGCTCTACGGCCACGGCCAGACGGTCAAGGCAGCCTACGTCGCTGTCGAGCGTGAGGTCAATGCCGCCGGTTCGGTCATCGCCCTGCCTTACGACATGGATTATAATTTTGCGGCCAATGCCACCCACGGCCCGGCCACCTTCGCCTACGATGCAGCGACCCGCGTGCTCACACTCACGCCCGACGTCCGCACCACGGCCTACAGCTACAACGGCCAGACCCGCGCATCGGCCCGCTACCAGATCATGAGCGCCACGTCGCCATGCTGGGAACGTATCTACGACGTCGATGGCGCGACCGAGGCCTGCCAGGGCATCTTCTTCACCTGTAGCAAGGACACCGTCTATCGCTTCACGGGCAAGGGCGCCTCTATGCGTGACTACATCTATGTCGAGCAGCCGCAGACCGACGCTGAGGGCAACATCCTCTCGACAGCCCAGGTTGTCACCCTGACGCAATACAACAACGAGCCGCACGACGGATCGGGCAACCTGACTGCTGCCGAGGATATGGGTTGGAACTGTATCGGTATTCCGTATCTCGTGAGCGAGTACAAGCCCTATGAGGCGGCCTACGATGCGCAGTATAACTTCACGGCATCGGCCACAGAATACAAGATGCAGTTGCCGAAGGAGCTCTGGCTCTACTACGACGACATGCAGACGCCGGTTGACTCCCTGCCGAACAGCATTTGGACAAAGGTTGATCACAAGAACTACGCCGGCTTCTACGCCGTGCAGTCCAGTGACAGCGAGGCTGCCGATTGGCACCTCTCATCGGCCGTCACCCCAGCTCTTTGGGTCGGCGAGGGCCTGTTCACCCAGACCGCATCGTTCATGAGCGAAGACCTGCACTTCTATCTGCCCGTCTTCGGTTCCGACCAGGCCGGAGCCCCCAAGGCTCGTGTCATGAAGCGTCTGTATGTGGCCAATGGCATTGACGAGACCCTCGACCGCAGTGATGCCTTGAAGGGCACGCTCTACGACCTGCAGGGCCGCCGCATCCAGACCCCGACGCAGCGTGGCATCTATGTCCAGGATGGCAAGAAGGTCGCACTTTGATTTCCGTCCGCAAGGCAGTATTTTGTAATTCGTAATTTGAAATTGAATATATGAAACGTTTGTTTGCAATAGTGGCATCGGCCATCATCGCTACGGCCGGACAGCTTGCCGCACAGACCATCAATATCAGCACATCGAGCATGGACGGCTGGAGCATCGACAACAACTCGACGTTCCACATCAATACCTGGTCCGGTGAAGGCGATGTCGACGGTAGCAACATGACCACGCCATTCCTCGAAAACTGGGTGCGCAATGGAAACTATCTGCCCGCCGCCACATGGAGCTACACGGTGACGGGACTGACGGCCAATGCCTACTACCGGCTCTCGGCCCTCGTGCGCGCCTACAACGAGCGCAGCACGATCTATCCGTCGGGCGTGTATCTCTACGCGGGCGACGGCGAGTCGGCCGACATCTCGACCGGCACGGACATCCGCTATAACAACCAGTCGTCGGGCCGCTATGCCACGTTGACCGCTATTGGCCAGGCCGATGCCAACGGCAATCTTACCATCGGTATCCATTCAGGCAGCGGTACGACCAACTGGGTGGCAATGAAGAACGTCTCGCTGACCAAGGTGAACAGCTCGTTGCAGACTCCGACGTTGAACGTGTGGTCTCAATTTGGAAATAATGCCACGGTTGTCGGAACCTCGTCGAGTGTAGGCTATTGGACGAACAGCAACGGCACGATTACCTATACGACGAGCGATGCTTCGGTCGCAACGGTTACGTCCGATGGCACTGTCACATGCGTCGGCGCAGGTGTCGTTACAATAACGGTGCATTTGGCCGCCACATCGACCTATGCATCGGCCACACGCACCATTCAGGTTGTCGTCAAGCCGGACTGGAACACGACGGTAACGCCGACGCTCACATTGGCCATAGCCCAAAACCAGATGTACGTGGGCGACAAGTTGGCCACAACGACCAGCTACAACGGTGACGGAGCCTTGACCTACACGTCGAGCAACACGGGCGTGGCTCCGGTTTCGGCCGATGGCGTTGTCTCCGCAGTCGGTGCGGGCACGGCCACGATTACAGTGCATGCCGCTGCGACCGACGTTTTCAGCGCCGCAACAGCATCTGTCCAAGTGACGGTCTCATCGGCCAATGTCACCCTTGCCACCGCCACCTACGAGCGCGTCACCGGCGCGTCCAACCTTGTGGCCGGCGAATATCTGATTGTCTCCAACTCGTCGCCGAACTACGCCTTGAATGCGGGTGTGGCCAATGAGATAGCCAAGCGCGAGGTCACGGTCACGAACGGCGTGATTACCGCCCTTGACGACCTCGCCTTCATCCTGGAAGGCAGCAACGGCAGCTTCACGGCATCGGTCAAGAAGAACGACTATTACCTCGCGCCGCGCACCTCGACCGAAATCTACAGCACCACGGCCAAGCCGCTCTCGATTGCGGCCGATGGCGATTACTTCACCATCCGAAATACGACCGATTCGCGCTACCTCAACTACAATTCGAACGGTCTCTTCCAGGCCTCGTCGAACACGGCCCGTAGGTTCATGCTATTCCGCCAGACGAGCGCCTTGACCCTGCTTGCCTTCCCCGAGCGGTCATACAGTGTGATTTTGTCCGATGGCTTTACAGCGCCCGCTGTGGGCAATCCGCGCGGTCTGGCCGTGACCTACACGTCGAGCGCGACGGATGTCGCTACGGTCAATGCCTCGACCGGTGCCGTCACGCTTGTCGGCCCGGGCACGACGGTGATTTCGGCCAATGCCACATACAACGGCGAGAGCATCGCGGTCAGCTACACCCTCACCGTGCGCCAGCTGACGCCTCAGGTCACGCTCTCGGCCCAGATGCTGACCCTGACGGCCGGCACGGTGGAATATTTCACGGCCGACCTGGGCGACTACGACGGAACGCCATTGGCCACAACCGACAATCCGAGCATCGCCAGCGTGGGCGAATATGCCGTCTCGGGCAGCGTGCGCACCTATAGCGTCTATGGCCACGTCGAGGGTCTGACGACGGTGTCATTGACCCTGCCTGCCACCCAGCGCTACAGCGCCACGACACTGACGATTCCCGTCACGGTCTTGAGCAATATCTTCACCTACAACCTGGTGATCGAGAATGCGCCGCAATATGGTGTTTCGATTGAAATCTGGGGCGTGAACTATTCGGCCAACGCCACGTTCAACTCGACGCGGGCGACGCTTACGGCCTCGGATGTCACGGTCAAGGCATTGGCCAACTACACGACCAACGTGACCATCGACGGCCGGACGGTGACGGTGACCTATGCGCTGAAGATGCCCGAACTGGCCACGTTCATCCGACTGAAGAACTACAGCTGCAACCGCTATGCCTCAATTTCGGCCGATGGCACTGCGCTCACCGTCGCTGCTTCGGGCGAAGACAACATCATCTATTACGACGAGTCGGGCCACTTCCTCTTCTACAGGAACGGCCAGTATGTCAAGGCGACCAACGTGATGGCCTCTGTGGCCGATGCGACATTGGCCACAACCTTCACCTTCCGGCAGGGCACGGGCGAGCACGCCGCCTGCTTCAGCATCCGGTCGGCCGACGGCAAGTACCTGCTCGCTTCGGCCGATGGCACTTCGACCAGCTCCGTGGCCGACAATGACTACGCCTTCTGGTACGTCGAGACACTCTCCACACTGCCCGTCACGACCACCGTGGCCGGCCTCGGCTATGCGACGCTCTATAGTCCCGTGGCATTGGACATCCCGGGCGGCATCACGGCCTATTGCGTGCCCAGCAAGACGCAGATTGAGGGCAAGTCGGGCGTGGAGTATGAGCTGACGCTCGAACCGCTCGTCTCGGTCATTCCGGCACGCACGCCCGTCATCATCGTGGGTACGCCGGGCACGACCTACGACTGCACGCTGCAATATGACAACACCGATGCGCCACGTACGTCCGACAGTGGTATCACGGGCCATTGTGCGGCCCAGGTGACGACCTCCGTAGCCGGTGCGGGCACGCTCTACGCCCTGCAACCCAACACGAACGAAGAGACCGTCGGCTTCTACCGCTACAGCCAGCCGCACACGAAGGGCTTCAAGAGCTATTTTGTCTCGACCAGCGAGCGTCCGGCCGCCAGCATCCGTCTGTTTTTTGCCGATGGCAGCGAGACCGCTCTCAATGCGGCAAGCATTCAGCCTGTGGCCGAAGACACCGCGGTCTATAACATCTGCGGCCAGCGCGTGGGCGATTCGCTCGAAGGCCTCCGTCCGGGCATCTACATCCGTGGCGGTCGCAAGGTCATTGTGCGCTGAAAGGGCATTGGCCAACAACCACTTTAAAGAATGACACATCCCGAAAGTTGAACCAGAACTTTCGGGATGTGTCCGTATTATATCGGGGGCATTTCAGAAACGCAGGCCGACCTGTGCGCCGAAGCCGGGGATGTCGTCAAATTCATATTGGATGTTGAGGCCAATGTCCAGATGCAGCCGCCTGTAGAGCTTGAAGTCCAGTCCCGGACTGAAGCGCAGGAGACCGAAAGCGCGCTGCGAACTGTCCTTGAGGGGCAGTTCATCGACGAACCATGCGCCGCCGATGCTGGTCCCGAGCGTGAATGAATGCTGGTCGAAGTGGCGGAATGGGATGAAGCAGGTATATTCCAGAAAGAGAGGAATGGCCTGGACGGTGCCGTTTTCTTTCCAAGGCTCGTCATCGCAGCTCTGGGCAACCTGAACTACACCGGTGCCGAGGCCCAGCGAATGTTGGCGGTTGAAGCGCCATGCAGCAGTCACTTCTTCAAACTGCTCGCCGGCAAAGGGGATGTAGAGTGTGCCGCCGTAGCGTGCGCCGAACTGAACGTGCCCCTTGTCGTAGTCTTGCGCGCTTGCGACATTGGCCAATAAAATGAAAAGAGTCGCGAGTGTGACTCCGAGAAAACCTGTTTTCATCTGTTTTTGTTTCTTTTTTGTGGGTTGGATGTTGCGATATCTTGTGTGCATTTTTGTAATGCGGTGGCAAAGATAGGAAAAAAGTCCGGATTCCGGTCACAAATTTCTTTTTGTTTTAGATTTTTATTGCTTTTTAACGCATTTTCGGCATTCGCCTCCCCAAAAAAGTGAGAAAACCGCCTTCTACCTTCAAAAGGCAGCAAAAAGGGAGAAGGTAAGCAGAAAGCCAGAAGAAAGTCATAAGGGGCGTATTTGTCCATTGCAATGGGGTTATTGGCCATAAAAGTAAAGAAATAAGCAAAAAATAATGAGGTGATTTGCTCTTGTTTCAAAGTATTTGCCTATATTTGCAACGTTAATCGATGAAGGATGCGACCCATGTGACGACAGATATGCCACGATTAGCAGGTGTTCAGAATTCACCAGATTCAAGAGATTTAAAACAACTACTTATTAAAGAAAGACACGGATCTTCGGTAACAGGAAGACCCTTTTTAGAGGATTGAAAAATATGAAGAAAAAGAATTACATTGCCTTATGCCTTTCAGTAATTTCCGTATTTGGAATCAGTAATGTAACCGCTCAGACGTTGCGCGGCACGGTGACGGATGCCATCTCGGGCGAACCACTCATCGGTGCGGCTGTGCGACTGGTGCAAACCGACAAGGGGGCCGCCACCGACATCGACGGCAGCTACCGCATCGACGTCGGGCAATCGGGACGCTTCACCATCGAGACCTCGTATGTGGGTTACGAACCGAGCGTGATGAAGGAGATCCTCATCTCGGGCAACAAGGAGGTGGTCATCGACATCGCTCTGCGCGAGAACAACCAGACGTTGAACGAAGTGGTGGTACGGCCGCGCGTCAACAAGGTATCGACGGTGAACCCAACGGCCTTGGTAGGCGGCATGATGCTCTCCATGGAAGAGGCCAACCGCTATGCGGGCGGGTACAATGACCCTGCCCGTCTGGTGACAGCCTTTGCGGGCGTGGCGGGTCAGGGCGACGGCAATGGCATCTCCATCCACGGCAACGCGCCGCAGTTCATGCAATACCGGTTGGAAGGGGTCGAGATATTCACGCCCAACCATTTCTCGGGTCTCTACGATGCGGGCTTCGGCATGGTGAGTGCGCTCAACTCGAACGTCATTACCAATTCCGACTTCTTCGTATCGACCTTCAACGCCAGCTACAACAATGTCATGGCAGGTGTGTTCGACGTGAAGATGCGCGCCGGCAACAACGAGCGTTTTGAAAACGGTGTGCAGATAGGCACGGTGGGTATCGAGTGGACCAGCGAGGGTCCGCTGTCGCGCCACAGCAATGCCAGTTACATACTGAACTATCGGTTTGGCTTCTCAACCCTTGCCCGAGAGATGGGACTCATCGACACCAAGGGTTCGCAATACGACTTCCAGGACTTATCGCTCAAGCTGAACTTCCCCACCAAGCAAGCAGGCACTTTTTCGGTCTTTGCGTTGGGCTTCGTTGACAAGGCTTGGGACGAAAAACTGGACCTCGAGGACATCCATTCCATCTACGATGCCAGCAATCAGCAGGGAGACCTGGCGAATGCCGTTGTCGGCGCATCGCACAGGATTCACTTCGGAAACAAATGGACGTGGCGCACGACGTTGGCCTATAACCTACAGCACAACAAGATGAACACCGACTACTGGGGACTGACCTTCGACAGCAACCGGAACCCCACCGGCTTTGAGGGCAAGAGTTACCCGTTCAACCACTTGAAACAGAACGAGGACCGTCTGGTGGTGAACACTGAACTGTCGAAGCAGGTCACGCCGCGCTGGCTCGTCCAGTTGGGCGGCGAATACTCGCACCGCTTCTTCGACCTCAGTTTCCGCACGGCCGAGAATGTCTATGACCCCGTTCCGGCTACGCCCTATTATGCTACCAAGGACGACACGGGATTGGCCACCCTCTTCTGGTCGAACCTCTGGAAACCAGCCGAAGGCTGGAGCTTGACGCTGGGTGTGGCAGGAAGTTACTTCCTCCTGTCGGAAGACGTGAGTATCGAGCCACGCGCCAGCATCAAATGGGAACCAAACACGCGCGACGCCTTCTCGGTCGGCTATGGTCTGCACTCCATGATCGAAAAACTGGATGCCTACTTCCTGCGCGACGATGCCGGCAAGTTGGTCAACAAGGACCTCGGATTCGCGAAAGCGCACCATACGATTGTCACCTACATGCACAAGTTCACCGACAACCTGAACCTCCGCCTCAATGCCTACTACGAATACGGCTTCGACACCCCAGTCGGCATAGACGGCTCGACCTTCTGCACCGTCAACCGGCTCTTCAACTACGTCGAAGAACCCCTTGTGAACAAAGGTAATACGCGCAACTACGGCGCCGACATCACGTTGGAGCAGTACATGAGTCGAGGCTTCTACGGACAGGTGAACTACTCGCTCTTCAAGGCGGAATATCGAGGACTTGACAAGGTGTGGCGTAACCAATTGTACGACCGTGGCTACATGTTCAAACTGCTGGCCGGCAAGGAATGGATGGTGGGCAAACGCAAGCAGAACGTCTTCAACGTCAGCTTGAAATACACCCTGCAAGGAGGTTTGCGCCACACGCCTATCGACATTGATGCCATGCGCGCCAACGTAGCTGCCGGCATCATCGACGATGAACCAATCTACAAGGACGACGAAGCGATGTCCCTCCAGTTCGACCCGACGAACATGATTGACCTCACCATCAGCTACAAAATCAACTGCCGCAAGGTGAGCCACACCATTGCCTTTGAGGGTGTGAACATCCTCCAGAACGAGACGCCGTATGCCGAGCGCTACGACCTCAACACCGGTCAGCTACGTTACGACAAGTCCGGCATCTCCTTCCCGAATTTCTTCTATCGCATTGATTTCTAAGACTTAGATATATAAAATAGTTGCTCCAAAGTCACATTGGCCTTGGAGCAATTTTTTTTATTTTTGGCCAAGGCCGTTCGGCCGCAAGATAGGCTGAATATCTGTCTTATGAATGATGTTTTGGAATTTTGTTCTACGTATTGATAATATATGGAATGTTTTTCTATGTTTGTAGATAATTCTTGGAAATAATCACTAAAACAGCCATCTTTGCACCCGAAAAAACAAATCACAGGTATAACAATTTAAGGTTTCAATCAAAGGTATGGTTAAGAAAATCTTTACATTGCTGGTCGCTGTCCTGGTTGGTGCAGCGTCTCAGGCCCAAACAAGCTATTATTTTGGTTCAGACGAACAGTTTGACAAGTCAATCCCAACACCCGAAGAGTTTTTCGGTTTCCCGATAGGTTCGGCGCTGGTGCGCTACGACCGCGTAGTGGAGTATTTCCGCCTGCTCGACAAGCTGTCCGACCGCGCGCAGCTGGAGGTCATCGGCCACACCTACGAGAACCGCGAATACGTGATTCTGCACATTTCGACGGCCGACAATATCCGCAATCTGGAGCAGATCCGTCAGCAGCACGTCAAGTTGGTCGATCCGAAGCAGCCCATCCCGTCGTCGTATGACGACCAGAAGGTCATCGTGCAGTTGGGCTACAACGTGCACGGCGGCGAGTTAGCCGGAACCGACGCTTCGGTGCTCTCGGCCTACTACTTCACCGCAACGCAGAACGCCGACATTGTCAAACGGTTGGCCGATGCCGTTGTCCTCATCGAGCCGGCACTGAACCCCGACGGCCGCGAACGTGCCGCACAGTATTTCAATTCGTTCCACAATACGCCATCGGTCAACGACGCGCTCGACATCGAACACACGCAGAGCTTCACCCCACTGCGCGGCAACCACTTCTATGCCGACCTGAACCGCGACTGGTTCGCCCTCATCCATCCCGAGAGCCGCGCCCGTGCCGCCTACTATCACAAGTGGTATCCGAACATCTACATTGACTATCATGAGATGGGCCGCAACGCCACCTACTACTTCGAGCCGTCGCCCGTACGCAGCACGTGGAACTACACCATCCCGGAAAGCACCTATGCCGAGTTGAACGTCCTGTTGGCCAACTATTTCGGCGCAGAACTCGACAGCATCGGCTCGCTCTACTTCACCAAAGAGAATTTCGACAACATTTCGCCTATCTACGGCAGCACCTATCCCGACTTTGAGGGCGGCGTGGGCACCACCATCGAGGTGGGCAGCTCGCAGGGCGTGCAGGTCGAGTCGTCGCTCGGCATCCACAAGTTCTCGAAGAACCTGCGCGACCACGTACGCACCAGCATCGGCGCTCTGAAGGTCGGCACCGACAAGAAGGACATCTTCCTGCGTCACCAGCAGGACTTCTTCAAGTCGGCCGTGACCAAGGGCGGCAACGGCTACATCGTGTTCGGCAGCTATGAGGACAAGGGTGCGACCCGCCTCTTCCTCGACAACCTGCTGCGCCACAAGATCGAGGTGCGCCAGCTCTCGAAGGACTTCAGCCAGAACGGCAAGCAGTTCAAGGCGGGCGATGCCTATGCCATCCCGTTGGCCCAAGCCCAGTGGCGTCTGGTCAATGCCGCATTCGACGAGCACACTGAGTTTGCCGACAGCATCTTCATGGACATCACGGCGTGGAGCACGGCTCACGGCTTCGGCATCCCGTTCGTCCGCACCGCATCGGTGGGCGTAGGCGATGTTGTCAGCGAGTTGCCGGCTGTGGCATCGGCCGACTTCAAGAAATCGCACTATGCCTACGCGATTGACTACAGCGACTACAATGCTCCGCGCGTGCTCTACAGCCTGTTGGAGCGTGGCGTCCACGTGCGTGCCGCCTTCAAGCCATTCACGACCGAGACCGTCGAGGCAGGCAGCAAGGCATTTGCCAACGGCACATTGTTCGTGCCGCTCGTCTATCAGACCATTTCGGCCGACAGTCTCTACAGCGCGCTGCGTCTGGCCGTCGAGGGCACCGACGTACAGGTCTATAGTCTCAAGACCGGTTTGAGCCAGGCAGGCATCGACCTGGGCAGCGACAACCTGCGCGAGGTACGCAAGCCATCGGTCGCAACTTTCGTGAGCGTGGGCGGATACGGCGGCATCAACTGGACAGCCATCGGCGAAATCTGGCATCTGCTGGGCTACCGTCATAACATCCCGCTGACCAAAATCTTCAGCGACTATGCCGAGAGCGCACCGTTGAACCGCTACACGACGATTATCTTGGCCGATGGTTCATACCGCAGCTTCTCGAAGCAGTTCGTCGAGCGTCTGCGCCAGTGGGTGGCCGATGGCGGCGTGCTCATCACCACGCAGCGTGCATCGCAGTGGGCTATCGCCAATGGATTGGCCGCACACTTCACATCGGCCGACGAAAAGCAGAAGGGCGACAAGCCGGCCAACGCGGAATACGTCCGACTGGACTACGCACAGCAGCGCGAGGTGAGCGGCCCGAACCGCATCGGCGGTGTGCTCTACGCGGCCGACATCGACATCACCAACCCATTGGCCTACGGCATCCACAGCCGCGAAATCTTTTCGATGAAGTCGGGCGACTTCGTGCTGCCACGTCCACAGAGCCGTTTCGCATCGCTCGTGCAGCTCAAGGGCGACAAGCAGCTGGGCGGCTATCTGACCCGCGCCAACCAGCAGAAGCTGAAGGATGCGACGGTTGTGGCCTACGACAAGATCGGACAGGGCACGGTGGTGCTCTTCAGCGAGTCGCCGACCTATCGCGGCTATTGGCTCAGCACGGGCCGCATCCTGACCAATGCGCTCTTCTTCGGCCAATACGTTTCGGACAGCAACCGCTATCGGCCATAAATCGAATCAATAGGGGTAAAGAGAGTATAGAGTAAAGGGTAAAGAGTGAGGAGTGTGGATAGTTGGAGCTATCGTCCCTTTATCTTCCCTTTTACTCCCCTTCAACTCCCCTTCAAAACCTAAAAAAATAAGAAAAAAATATGCAGAAGATACTGATTTACATTTTGCTCTTTTTCTTTGGGGCCAATGCCGTGGCGCAGGAGGTCCTGACGGGCCGCGTCACCGACAGCCGCACCGACGAACCGCTCATCGGCGCCGCACTGAAGGTCAAGGGAAGCTCCGTGCAGGGCACCGTGACCGACGTGAACGGCAAGTTCTCACTCCCGCTGGACGGCGAAGCACCGTATGCCGTAGTGGTGTCGCTCGTCGGCTACATACAGCAGGAACTCGAGGTCTATGACACAAGCAGCGAGGTCGACGTGGAGCTACGCGAAAATTCGCAGATGCTCAACGAGGTGGTCGTCGTCGGCTACGGTACAGCCAAGGCGCGCGACGTCGTGTCGTCCATCTCGTCGATCAACAAGGAGCGTCTGGAGGGCGTGACCGGCCACAGCGTTGACGACCTGCTCGAAGGCCATGCCGCCGGCGTGATGGTGTCCAACACAGGTTCGCAGGTCGGAGCCGCGCCGGTCATCAACATCCGTGGTGTCGCCTCCATCTCGTCGAGCGTCACTCCGCTCTATGTGGTCGATGGAATGCCCATCAACACGAGCGACATCGCATCGAGCACCGACTACAATCCCGTGGCCGACATCAATCCGGCCGACATCAAGTCGATCGACATCCTGAAGGATGCTGCGGCCAGTGCCCTCTACGGTTCGCGTGCTGCGGCCGGCGTCGTGCTCATCACGACCCATTCGGGCAGTGCGGGCAAGAGCAAGCTGACCTACGACTACAACATTGGCCTCAATAATGCAACCAGGCTCTTCAAGCCGATGAATGCCGAGCAATATACCGACATCAAGAACCGTGGCTGGCTCAACAACGGCGGCGACCCCGACAACCTGCCCTACGCCACGATGACCGACAAGAACGGCAACATCGTCAGCACCAACTGGGTCGATCTAGTGTTCCGCACCGGCCTGTCGCAGAACCACAACCTGAGCGTGCAGGGCGGCGGCGACAAGGCCACCTTCTACCTCTCGGGCAGCTATACGACCAAGGAGGGCATCACCATCGACGCCAAGTACGACCGATTCTCGTTCAAGGGCAATGGCACCTACAAGCTCAACAAGTTCGTCAAGGTCGGCTTCAACTCCGGCTACACCTTCAGCCGCATCCACACGGCCGATGCCGCACGCGACGGCAATTTGAGCAGCATCGGCGGCATTACGCGACTTGCCTACGTGGATCTGCCCAATGTGCCGGCGCACAACGAGGATGGCACCTTCTACGCCTCCGAACTCGCCCCGCAGAACCTCGGCAAGGGCAACAACGCCATCGAGGTGTTCTACTACAACGTGCTGGGTTTGATTGAGGGCGGCCAATACTCCGAGTCGAAGACCCACCGCATCCTCTCCAATGCCTACGTGGACATAACGCCCGTCAAGGGTCTGACCCTCAAGTCGCTCTACGGCGTTGACTGGACATTGGTCCAGAACGAATCGTTCAACACGCCACTGCACGGCGGCAGCTACTCCAGCGGCGGCAGCAGCACGGCCGGTACCTCCGACCTCCGCATCTGGACCTGGACCAATACGGCCGACTACAACCTCGAAATCCAGAAGCATCACCTTGACTTCCTGGTCGGCGTCGAGGCATCCGAACAGAAACGCAACGTCATCTCGCGTAGCGGCACGACGTTGAGCAACCCCGACCAGATGTACGTCGAGGCATCCTACCTTACCTACAGCGGTTCGGGCAGCATCTCGGAGAGCAGCATGTTCAGCTACATCAGCCGCCTGACCTACGACTGGAACAGCCGCTACTACCTCACCGCCAACCTGCGCCGCGACGGCCTCTCGAAACTGGGCCGCAAGTGGGGCAACTTCTACGGCATCAGCGGCGCGTGGCGTCTGTCGGACGAGGCCTTCTTCAAGGGCATCCCCAGCAGCGACATCTTCGACGACCTGAAGCTCAAGGCGGGCTACGGCATCGTGGGTAATGCCAATGTCGGCTGGTATGCATCGAAGAGCGTCTATTCCACTTCGACCTACAACGGCAATGTGTCGTACATCTCATCGGGCATAAACGACCCCAACTTGGGCTGGGAGCAGACCGCCACGACCGACATCGGCCTCAGTGCCTCGCTCTGGAACGGCCGCGTGCTGTTCGACATCGACTATTTCCACTCGAAGTCCAAAGACCTGATTCTCGACGCCTCGCAGGCCTATTCGACCGGCATCGTGGGCAGTTCCATCTCGACCAACCTGGGCAAGATTCTCAACAAGGGCGTGGAACTGAGTGTGAGCGGCGACGTCATCCGCAAGAAGAAGTTCACGTGGAATGTGGCGTTCAACATCTCGTTCGTCAAGAACAAGGTTCTGGAGTTGGCCGATGACATTATCTACAGCAGCAGCACCGGTGCCAACATCACGACCGAGGGATATTCATTGGCCCAGATCTACACCTATCCGACCGATGGCGTCGATCCCGAGACCGGACGTCGCGTAGTGCTGGTCAGGAACGACGATGGCACCTACGACCGCAACCTGCTCATCTACCGCTACGGCAAGGGCGGCGCGCAGCTCTACGAGATGGACGGCGAGACCCGTTCGAGCCACGCCTTGAGCGACTGGAAGCCGGAAATTGCGGGCAACACCAAGCCGACCTACTACGGCGGCCTGAACAACACCTTCAAGTACCGCAACTGGGACCTGAACGTCAACTTCCACTTCTCGGGCGGCAACAAGATTGTGAACGGAATGCGCGCCACGTTGTCCGACTGCCGTATGTGGAGCGGCACCGAAGAGTACTACAAGCACGTCTGGCAGAAACCTGGCGACAAGTCCAAGTACGCCAAGCCGATGTACAACGACAACTACTCCAACGGTACGGCCAACCTCATCAGCGACCTGATTGAGCGCGGCGACTTCATCCGCCTGCAGAGCCTCTCGCTCGGCTACAGTTTCCGCACCAAGCGTTGGCCGAAAGAACTCGGCATCTCGTCGCTCCGTGTCTATGCCCAGGCGCAGAACCTCTTCTGCATCACCGGCTACTCGGGTTTCGACCCCGAAATCAACTCCTACTACAACAGCGCCAACCTCCGTTCCGGCCTCGACCTGAACACCACGCCGCCCACGCGGACAATCACCTTCGGCGCCAATGTATCATTCTAATTCCGACAGATTATGACAATAAAGATAAACCATACATTTTTGGCAGTGGTCGTGGCCAATGTCTTTGCCATCGCAGTCTCATCGTGCGGCGACGACTTCCTCGACAAGAATCCCAAGCTTGCCGTGACCGAGGATGACCTCCTCTCGACCGAAGAGCTGATCGACGCCACCATGGCCGGTGTCTATACCCGCTTCAAGAACGGCAGTTTCGCCGGTGGCGGCATCGCGGTCATCTTCGACAACCGTGGCGACGACTACGCCAATACGGGCAACAACACCTACGCCCATTCAGACACCTACAACATGACCGTCGGCCAGAACAGTCCGATGAACCCCGGTTTCTTCCAGGCCGGCTATCTGGCCATCAATGCGGCCAATACGTTGAAGGAGGCACTCGAAAGCCGCAGCGACCTGCCCATCTCCGAAGAGAAGCGCCAGCAGTACATCGCCAGCTGCCTCTTCATCCGCGACATCAGCTGGTACTATCTGGCCCAGGTCTATTCGCAGCCCTACGTCTACAGCCCCGACTCCAAGGCCATCCCCATCCACACGGAGGCCGTCGTCGGTCCTGGCCACAACGAGGCGCCGCTGTGGACCATCGGCCAAATCTACAATCAGATTATCGCCGACCTGAATGCCTCGACCATCGCCGCCCTGCCCGACCGCAGCAGTGCCGACTTCGACTCCACAGTGCCCAGCCAGCCGGCCGCCCACATGCTCCTGCAACGCATCTATATGGCTATGGGCCAATGGGACGATGCCATCGCTGAGGGCGAAAAGGTGACGGGCTTCACGCTCAGCACAAGTGTGCGCGACCTGTTCGATGCGCCCTACCATAGCGGCGAGAACATCTATTCCATGCCGTTCACCGACTCCGAGCGTGGCGGCGGCAATCCGGCCGGCTACATTTCGAGCGGCGTCGGCTATATCGACACCATCAACACGCGCACCGGCATCGTCAGCCTGCCTGAATATCACTTGGCCACCGACACGCGCACGCAGTTCATCAAGGTCGATCCGGCATCTGGCCGCGAGACGTGGTACGAGAAATATGACGAGAACAATGTCCGTCTGGAGTGGGTCCACATCTTCCGCTATGCCGAGACGTTGCTCAACCTCGCCGAGAGCTACTACAACATCGGCCAAGAAACCAAGGCGGCCGCCCTGCTTTATCAGGTGCGTGTGCGCTCCATCCCTACGGGCGATGTGGTCGATGTGCGTACCTTGACGGGCGATGCGCTGAAGACCTACATCTACAACGAGCGTCGCGCC
The DNA here is from genome assembly GCA_902779265.1 of uncultured Bacteroidales bacterium. Taxonomy (GTDB): domain Bacteria; phylum Bacteroidota; class Bacteroidia; order Bacteroidales; family UBA3663; genus Liminaster. Next base: position 27,883 of record CACZAY010000004.1, read on the forward strand.
GAATTCATGGGCGAGGGCATCCGTGGCCTCGACATCGCACGCCGTGCCGAAAACTTCGTCCATCCGGCAGCCACCCGAACCGATGGCAAGTGGGACACCGTCATCGTGGCCACGCCCGACGACAAGGCATCCTACTGCTGGGCACTTCCGGCCTTTGAGGTCTTGGTCAACACCAGCGCCGCCGAGTAATCACGGCCAATGGTACACAACAAAACAGGAGGTAAACACCGATTGATGAGTGTTTACCTCCTGTCGTTTCGTTAAGTCAGCCATTCCTCAAATAGATATGACCTCCCAATGTCCACCCTTGTTTGGACCGATGCGTCGGATGAGACCATTCTGTTTCAGACTGGCAATGATTCGTTCCACCTGGCGGCTGCTCAATCCTAAGGCCTCAGCAATTTGTACGGCTGTGGCAGCAGGTGCATTGGCCATGAAAGTCAGAATTCTTTTTTCGGCCGATGTCCCGACATTTATTCCGACATTTATACCGTCGTTTATTCCGACATTTTCTCCGCCGTTGGTCAATGCCGCTCCTTGATGCGCCTTCAAGGTTTTGTGAATTTCGCGTAGCATGAACTCAATGAAAGGACCCGATTCGCCAGCATTGGTGCTCATGGTTATGGCATCGTAATACTGCTGCTGGTTGGCATAGACCATGTTTTCGACTGGCAGATGGGCAAACAATGGATGCAGTTTGGTCAAGATGAGTGACTGCCATAGTCGTCCCATGCGGCCGTTGCCGTCAATGAAGGGGTGGATGAACTCAAATTCGTAGTGAAACACACATGAGCGGATGAGCAGATGGTCTTTCGATCTGCGCAGCCACGCAAAAAGGTCTGCCATGAGCGGTGGAACTTGATCCGGTGGTGGAGCAAGGTGAACCAGCCCGCTGTTGCCGAAGACGCCTACACCGCCGCGCCGATACCGTCCGGCATCTTCCACCAATGCCTGCATCATGACTTTGTGTGCCCGCAGCAGGTCTTTCTCATTGAAAGCGTCGAGCGTAGGGAACATCTCGTAGGTTTTGATGGCATTCTTGACCTCCTGAATCTGGCGCAGTGGAGCAACGACATTCTTGCCGTCGATGATATCGCGCACCTCGTCTTCCGAAAGTGTATTGCCCTCGATGGCCAATGATGAGTGTATGGTCTTGATTCGGTTGGCTTTACGCAGCCGCAATCGGTCTTCTTGTTCCATGCGGATGGCGTAACGCTCCATTTGAGCCGAAATCTCGGCTACCAGTGAAATGCTTTCGGCTGTCACCGCAAACGGCGGCGTGTAGTTGCTGTTGCTCATGTGCTGAGGTTTTAAGGTGACCCGCTCATGGGGCGGTTTTAGGTCGGACAACGTCAAATTTGCTCCATTTTTAGGAATGTTGAGCGACTGATGTTCGCTGCGAGGACCCTTTCACTCCCTTTTTCTTCCCTTAGAACAGCTTTGTTCCCTCGCCGGGCTGATCGATGGCGTCGGCTTGCGTGATGATGACCTCCTTCACGCCCGATGCGATTGCCGCAAAGCTGTTTTCGAGTTTCGGCAACATACCGCCCGAGACGGTTCCATCGGCCACAAGCGTCGGAAAATCGGCCGCAGTGATGGTTGGAATGACGCTGTTGTCGTCCTCCGGGTCGCGTAGCACGCCGCGCTTCTCGAAACAGAACATCAGCGTCACGTCGAAGTGCTTGGCCAATGCAATTGCCGTCTCCGATGCGATGGTGTCGGCATTCGTGTTGAGCAGGTTGCCCTTGGTGTCGTGGCCGATGGGGGAGAGCACAGGGACGACGCCCTTGGCAATGAGGTCGGCCAATAGATCGGAATTCACGCGGTCGATGTCGCCCACGAAGCCGTAGTCAACGTCCTGCGTTGTGCCGTCGTCCATCTTGACCTTCTTGATGGGGCGCTTGTGCGACACGATGACGTTCATGTCGGCACCCGTCAGACCGAGCGCATTCACGCCGCGTGCCTGCAGCTGGGCCACGATGTTCTTGTTCACCAGGCCGGCATAGACCATCGTCACGACCTTCAGCGTTTCACTGTCGGTGATGCGTCGGCCGCCGATCATCGTCTGCTGTACGCCGAGCTGTTCGGCAATCTTGGTTGCGCTGCGTCCGCCGCCGTGTACGAGCACCTTCAGCCCTTCGATGCGGGCAAACTTGTCGAGCAGCGCGTTGAGGCTCTTTTCGTCCTCGACGATTGCGCCGCCCACTTTTACGAGAGTAAGTTTCATATTTGTGTAAAGAAATTAATTATTTTGAACAATTACTTATCAATGATTTGCCAATGTCCTTTCTTGTCTGAGCCGATACGTCGAATAACCTCGCGACTTTGTAGGGTCTTGATGGTTCTTGCGATGGTTGGACGAGATAACAGACAGGTTTCTGCCAGTTTTTCGTATGAAAAATCGGGGTGTGAACTGATGGCTGCCAATACCGTTTGTTCAGTCTTGGAGAAGGATTTTACAGTATCATTTACAGTATCATTTACAGTATCATTTTCATCCCTCATCAGTCGGAGCAGGTCTTGTTGTGTAGCGATTACTCGGTCAACAATGAAGTCCAGGAATACATTTTTATCTGTATGAGCCTTTTCCAATGAGTAGATGTATTCGTGCCGCAGGATAGCCGGTATGATGGCGATGGTATATCCATTGCGCAGCAGTGCCAGATTCATCAGCAGACGTGCCATTCGGCCGTTGCCGTCAATGAATGGGTGGATGAAGACGAACCGCAGATGCAGATTGGCCGCAAGTTCGACAGGATGCATTTTCTTTTCGTTGTCATTGTACCATTTGACAAGCTTTTGCATCTCGTCGGGAATCTTTGATACGGCTGATACCGCATATCGGCTACCGCTGATATACACCTTTACGTTACGATATTGGCCGGCCCTCTCTCCATCAATCTGCTGATAGAACAGACGGTGAAGTTTCAGTATGTCCTCTTCTGCCAAGCTGTCTTTTTCCGTAATCTGATAGATGTAATCATAGGCTTTGGCATGTCCGACTGCCTCATAGTGGTCGCGCAAGGGCTTGCCCTCTATTGTCAGGCCGTCTTCTATGACAACTTTTGTTTCCGATTCTGTCAAGCTGTTGCCTTCCAATGCATTGCTTGTATAGGTCAGCCCCACACGGTAATATTCCCTCAATGATTTGAGCGTTTCCGGTGGCAGCGGCCTATAGGCTGACAGCAGCTGATTATTCTCGTCAACTTTCCTGTATTTCCCAATCAATACATCCATCTGTACGGGTGCTTTAGATTATTTCGCCACAAAAATACGAATTATTTTCGAGAAAAACAAGTTTTCCCAAGAAAACATAAGGGAACTTCCTTTAATTGCCATTCTAAACGTATATGTCATTCTGAACGTTTGCGCAAGCCGAATGCAGAAAAGTTTACTTTTATGCTAAGGCGAGAAAACGTCAGTAAAACTAACGAAGTGAAGAATCTAAAATGCACATAAGATGTTTCGCTCTTAGACATAGTTATTATGGCCAATGAGAAGCTTTCAATTCTCAATTCTCTCATTCCTGACTGTAGCGCTGTAGCGAAATGATGGCTAATTCAGTTTTCTTAGGAGCAAGTCGCAGGACTTTTCTCTGAACCGACAGACTTCTATACATTCTTCTGCAAAAAACGGCTGATACCCACCTGGCCAAAACGGACATATCCGTTCTCTTTTTTATCAATCTGTGCCATAAAAGCAACAAGATAATCTAAAATAAGTGAAAAACAGCAAAATTTCGCGTTTTATAAACTGTATTTGATAAAAATGGTATATCTTTGCAAAACGCAATTTATAAATTTGCCAAAGTTTTATAAAATAGAATTGATATGAGTATCAACAAAGATGTCCTGAAAAAGTGCTTGATTGACAAGCAACGGGAAGTGGATGAGGCGGTAATGATCAATCGTCCCTTAAACCTGGAAGATAACGGCAACTATGTAATCGTGGGTGTCAGACATGCAGGTAAATCGTACCTGCTCTATCAACGCGTGCGGCAATTGCAGGCATCAGGCATGGGGTGGGATGAAATACTTTTTGTGGATTTTGAAGACGAACGTTTGGCCGAATTCCAAACAGAAGACTTTGACAATCTGTTGGACGCTCATCTGGAACTTTACGGGAAGAAACCTGTAGTATTTTTAGATGAGGTCCAAAACATACCTCACTGGGACAAGTTCGTGCGCCGACTTGCAGATGCAAAATATCGTGTTTATGTGACTGGAAGTAATGCCAAGATGTTAAGCAAGGAGGTCGCGACAACCCTAGGAGGCCGATTCTTTATCTACGATGCTTACCCTTATTCGTTTGCAGAATATTTAGCGGCTCAAAACGTCGAACTGAAAGAACTTTGGCAATACGACACCCTGCTGAGAAGTGAAGTGAAACGTCATTTGAACGAATACTTCTATTATGCTGGTCTTCCAGAGATTCTGTCGTTCAAGAACAAACGTGCTATGTTG
>CACZAY010000005.1 GCA_902779265.1 uncultured Bacteroidales bacterium
CAGCTGCTGGTACTTGGTGTAGATACGGTGGATCTCCCCCTTCCTGGCATTGCGGTCATTGGTTATGGCCGCCGTATTTGCGGCATAGGCCTCGGCCGTATAAAGGTTGTTCTTGGCCATTGATATGCGTCCCAGCACCTCTTTTGGCTTATACACCTTGTCGTCCAGATTCAATTCCTTGATGCAGTGCTTTATGGCACTGGTCTGGTCCGACGCGGATGGGGAGGACGGCTATATCCGCGCGGCGATCGACTTGCCCCGCGCCGATGTCTATGACGTGCTCGCGCTGTTGGCGCAGCAGGGTTTCCTGCGTGAAGTGTCGCCCGGCCGCTACGCCTTGGGCCAGATCAAGGGCGAAGACATGATCGGCATCTTCGACCGCCGTCACAATGGTATGCACCAGGTTACGGTCGAGGGACATGATGAGCCGTTCACCGTGCTCGATGACGACGATATGCAGGCGCTCACGGGTGACAAGGTGCGCATCCAGCGCGTCCAGGGACGTAAGTCCGGGCGTAACTGGCGCACGATGGGCGGTCCGCAGGCCCGTGTCATCGAGGTCGTCGAGCGGGTGCCACACCGTTATGTGGGTGTCCTGCAACGCAACAACAAATATGCTTTCGTCACGCCCGACAATCGTTCGCTGGACCGCGACCTCTACATCCCCAACGAGCTGCTGGGCAAGGCCAAGGACGGCGACAAGGTCGTGGTCGATTTCCAGCGTTGGCCGGCTTTCTCCAAGAACCCCATCGGCAAGGTGGTCGACGTGCTCGGCAAGAAGGGCGACAACACGGCCGAGATGCACGCGATATTGGCCGAATACGGTTTGCCCTACCGCTATCCGAAGGCTGTCGAGAAGGCGGCCGACAGAATTTCCGATGGTTGTACGGCCGATGAAATTGCCCGCCGCGAGGATCTGCGCGAGGTGTGCACCTTCACCATCGACCCGGCCGACGCCAAGGACTTCGACGATGCGCTTTCATTGCGCCGGCTCGACAACGGACACTGGGAGGCCGGTGTGCATATTGCCGATGTGACCTTCTACGTCAAGCCCGACAGTATCATCGACAAGGAGGCGTTCAGCCGTGCCACGTCTGTCTATCTCGTGGACCGCACCATCCCGATGCTGCCTGAAAAGTTGTGCAACCAGCTCTGCTCGCTGCGTCAGGACGAGGACAAGCTCTGTTTCAGCTGTCTGTTTGAGATGGACGATGATGCCAATGTCCTGAAGAGCCGCATCGTGCGCACCTGCATCCGTTCGAACCGCCGTTTCACCTACGAGGAGGCCCAGGACATCATCGAGACGGGCAAGGGCGATTTCGCGGCCGAGGTCTTGCAGCTGGACCGGTTGGCCAAGCAGTTGCGCGCCCGCCGTTTTGCCGAGGGTGCCATCGCTTTCGACCGCGCTGAGGTCAAGTTCAAGATTGACGAAAACGGTACGCCGATTGATGTCTTCTTCAAGGTTTCGAAGGATGCCAACAAGCTGGTCGAGGAGTTCATGCTGTTGGCCAACCGCACTGTCGCAGAGGCTATCGGTAAGGTGGCCGATGGTTCCAACTCGCGTGCTAAGGGCAAGTCCAGCCGGAAGCCGAAGACCTTTGTCTATCGTGTGCACGACCAACCGCAGCCCGAAAAGCTGGAGAACCTGTCGAGCATCGCCTCGCGTTTCGGGCACAAGATGCCTGCGACGGGCAACAACAAGGTCATCAGCCAGGGAATCAATGCCTTGATGAAGGATATCCACGACCGTCCGGAGGAGAATATGCTCTCGATGCTGGCAATCCGTTCGATGGCCAAGGCCGTTTACACGACGGAGAACATTGGCCATTATGGTCTTGCCTTTGACTACTACACGCATTTCACGTCGCCCATCCGCCGCTATCCTGACTGTATGGTGCACCGCCTGTTGGACCGCTATCTTTTCCAGCAGGGCAGGAGCGTGCCGCGTGAGCAGTGTGAGGAGCAGTGCAAGCATTGCAGCGACATGGAGCAGCTGGCCGCTACGGCCGAGCGCGCCTCCATCAAGTACAAGCAGACCGAGTATCTCGCAGCGCGTCTGGGCCAGACGTTCGAGGGTACGGTGAGCGGTGTCTCAGAGTGGGGTATCTATGTCGAACTGAACGAGAGCAAGTGCGAGGGCCTCGTGCCCGTGCGTGACCTGAAGGATGACCACTACGTCTATGACGAGAAGAATTTCTGTCTCATCGGCCGACGTACCCATAAGCGCTACACCCTGGGCGACACCTTGAAAGTGCAGGTTGCTGCGGTCAATCTGGAGCGTCGAACCATCGATTTCGCATTAGCTTGAATCCCGAAGGTCCTATGAACCTTCTATGAAGCCTAGCCACGCTTGAACCATTGTAAAAAAACAAATAAATACAAATATGACAACATTGGCAAGAAACAATCTCTGGACATACATACAGGGTCTTCCGCTTTCCCGTCGTGATAGAAAATGGTTGGCCGATAGACTTATCGAACCTGTTGCCGAAGACGCCAAGACTGCCCGTCAGAAGGCCTATGTGAAAGAGTCGCTGACGCGCGCCTTGAAAGGGGTGAAGGCGGCCAAAAAAGAGGGCCGGAAATTGCAGCCTTTGGATGAGTTCCTGGAGGAACTTGAACCGAATGATGCTGTATGAATGTCTCAATCACCATCCATGATGAATTCAAGCGACAGGCTCGTCGCCTTTCCAAAAAGTACAAGTCGCTGAAGTCTGATCTCCAGACTTTGCAGAGGGAATTGCTTGATAATCCCCTGCAGGGTGTGGATTTGGGCGGAGGCGTGCGGAAGATCCGTATGGCCATCTCCTCCAAAGGAAAAGGCAAGAGCGGCGGCGCGCGCGTCTTGACCTTGACTGTGCTGGTCCATGATGATGCCGATGTGACATTGTTGACCATCTATGACAAGAACGAAATTGAAAACGTTGCCGATGAATACATCAAGTGGCTTGTCAGTGAGGCCAATGTTTGACACCAATATAGATCGTCGAACCATCGATTTCGCATTGGCTTGAATCATCTTGCGTTAAGAATTGTGAACGATTTTTGCTCTGAACGGGTAAAAATCGTTCTTTTTTGTCGATTTTTGTTTCAGATGAGAAAAAACTGAGGCCGAATTTTTCACTTTTTGTTAATAAATGTGTACCTTTGCCCAGGTTTTAACGTTTCGGCTTTTGTGGCCGATGTCCCAGTTTTTTTTGACCGATGAACTTTGGGCAGCGTTATGGCCGATGTAACCTTAAATACAATCTTATGAACAGCTTGATGAACGTTTTGTGTCGCCACGGTAAGGCGATGGTATGTGCGGTAGTTTTGTTCGGGAGCGTGAGTGTGGCCAATGCCGCCTACGATGCTAAAGATTATTTTTCCGGCAGTCCGTGGGGTTGGGGCGTATGCTCCGACGAGTCGGGTACGGCCTATGTGCTGGACGGTGGCATGCGTGCAGCACAGCCGAAGACCATCGTCCTGACGAGCAACGGCGGCGACAACGCATCGGACATAAAGACCGCCATCGCGCAATATGACATCATCGTCCTGGACGGCAGTGCGGGCGAGTTCACGATTTATTCCCAGATGGTTATAGCCAATGCCAAGAACAAGACCATCGTGGGCCGCAACGGAGCGACATTGGCCACATCCTTCTTCCTTACGGCCGATGACATCGCCTATCTCAAGTCGCAGGGCCTCGAGGGCCTGAGCAGCACGGACCAATATACCGGAACCCTGCCCGACGGCACCAATGTGACGTGTGACAAACGCGCCTTCTTCACGAAAAAGGCCATGATGGAGCTGCAGTACAAGAAGACAGGCGTCTATTCCCTGCCCAACAAGGCCGGCATCTTCCAGTTTGACCCAACGTGTGAGAACGTCATCGTGCGCAATCTGACGCTGCAAGGTCCGGGTGCGGTCGATATCGATGGCGTTGACTTGATCTATGATGCCTATGCCACCCATCTGTGGATCGACCACTGCACCTTCATTGACTCGCAGGACGGTGCCCTCGACACGCGCGGCGGCTGGAACACCTACACATGGAACCATTTCTACTACACCTCACGCAGCTATTCGCACGCCTACACTTGCGGTCTCGGCTGGGTGTCCAACCATAGCGATGTACTGCACGTCACGTGGGGATACAACATCTGGGGTGCAGGCTGTAACCGCCGCCTCCCGCAGGCCGACGATGCATGGCTCCACCTCGTCAACAACTATCACAACTGTCCGGGCAATTCAGTCGGCATGACACTCAATTCCTACACGAAGGCGCTGGTCGAGGGCAATTATGCTGCCTCGGGCGTCAATTCCCCGCTCACGGGTAGCGGCGAGCAGCGCTACATCTATGCCCGCAACAACAGTTTCAGCTATGCCTCGACCTCGACTACGGTCTCGGTGCCTTACGAATATGCGACGCCCATCAGCTACGTGCTTGTGCCGCAGGTCCTGACCGCAGTACATGGTGCCGGTGCTACCATCGACGACCTCTTCATGCCGTTGGGTTACAATACGTTGGCCGATGAAACCTTCGGATTCTACGAGTCGGAATACAGCGTCCTGAAGGGCAACACCGTTTTTCTGCCCATCAAGAATCTCATTGGCGCCAAATATACCCTCGAGAGCGACAACGAGGAGGTTGTCTCGGTCAGCGCATCGGGCGAAGTCAAGGCGGTCGGTGCCGGCACGGCGCAGGTCGTAGCCCGCGTCGATGATGAGCTTTATGGCCAATACACCGCATCGGCCACAATCCGCGTGACCCAGCCGAGCACCTTCGAGACGCTCTGCAAGTGGGATTTCACGTCGTGGTCGTCAACGACATTGGCCAACATCGCAGCCGATGCCTCCCTCTGGACATCCGATGGCGGCAACTACACCAACACCAAGGCATTGAGCAGTGCGCCTTTGATGGCCAATGGCTCCGCTATCGCCGAGGCCGAGGGTCTGACCTTCACCTCGCCGGCCGAAAAGTTCGTCATCTACGGCGGCGGCCGCATCCGCCTGAACAAGGAGGGCTCCATCATTGGTCTGCCAGCGCTGAAAAAGGACGACAAGGTGCGCATGACGTGGAAATCGGCCAACAGCAGCTACCAACGCGGTTTCACCACCCAGAATCTCTCGGTCGGCTCGATGATGACCGATGGCACCCAGTTGACCCGCGAGGCCTCCGTCGTGGCCGATGGGCCGGTCGCCTACACCGTCTCGGGCGGCGGCATCTACGTCACCAGCATCGAGGTGCTCCGTCAGTCGTCGGCCAATGCGATTGAGAGCATCAGGACATTGGCCAATGAGAATCCCCGCATCTATGACCTGCGCGGCATCCGCCAGTCGGCCCCGCAGCGAGGATTGCAAATTCGGGATGGCAAAGTCGTGCTCATTCGTTGAGCGCGACGCCATCTTGTCCCCGATTAAAGCCGTGAAAAATCGATTTTTCGCAGTCTGAACGTTAAAAATGACCTTTTTTTAGAAAAACAGGACAGATTTTCACATTTCTTTGGAAAAAAATTGTAAATTTGCACCGTTTTTGACATTTCAAAGGCACAAGATACAGCTTACAACTATACCGTGTTTTGACGGCAACCGTCAGGAATTATTTATCTAACTTTATATTTTAAACCAAAAAACTCTATGAAAGAAATAGTCAAGTTTCGTCGGAGTTTCATGACATTGTTGGTCAGCTTATTGCTTTGGCCAATGGCATTCGCGCAGTCCAGTGTGTCGGGTACCGTTGTCGATAACTTTGGCGATCCCATTACTGGTGCTTCCGTAGTGGAAAAGGGTACCACCAATGGTATCATCACCGACTTTGACGGTAATTTCACGTTGAAGTTGCAGAATGACAAGAACAAGATTGCCGTCTCCTATGTCGGCATGGCAACCAAGGAGCTGGACCCGACACCGGGCAAGAAGATGAATATCATGCTCGAAGAGAACAATTCCGTACTCGAGGATGTCGTCGTCCTGGGCTATACCAGCAAGGCCCGTAAGGATTTGACCGGTTCTGTCGGTTCCATCACAGGTGGCAAGCTGGAGGTCGTCCCTGCAACATCGGCCGCAGTCGCCCTGCAAGGTAAGATTTCCGGCGTGCAGGTTACGACCGTCGATGGTCAGCCTGGTGCCGATGTCAATATCCGTGTGCGCGGTGGCTCTTCCATTACGCAGACCAATACGCCTCTCTACATCGTCGATGGTTTTATCCAGGACAATATCAACGATATTCCGCCATCGGACATTCTCTCCATCGATGTTCTGAAGGATGCCTCCCTGACCGCTATTTATGGCGCCAAGGGTAGTAACGGCGTCGTTGTCGTTACGACCAAGACCGCGCAGGTCGGCAAGGTGCAGGTTTCTCTCAATGCCAATATGTCTATCAGCCATTTGGCCAAGAAATTGGATCTGATGAACGCACAGGAGTTCGCTGAGTATCAGTACCAGTGGCATGCCTGCAACGGTACACGCTCGGACAATGCCAAGTTCTTTAAGGCCAATTTCGGCAATCCATACGACCTGGATATGTATTCGACGCTGACGACCCATGATTGGCAGGACGAGGTCATGGGCGAGACTCCGGTCAACTATTCGACCAATCTCTCCATCACGGGCGGTAGTGACAAGGCACGATTCCTGGCCTCATTGACCCAGAGTGAGGACAAGGGCATCATCTTGGGCTCAGGTGTGCGCCGTACGAACCTGAATATCAAGACCGATTTTGAGATTTCAAAGCACTTGACGATGAAGATTAATCCGAAATTTACCTTCCGTCGAGATGAGGGCGCCGGTGGCGATAACGTGGGTACCGGCGGTATTATCGATGTGCTCAAATATCGTCCTACCAATGGCTTCCGTGAGTATGGCTACATTGACCCACGTTATGCTGATCCGGACGAGGAGAATATGTTCACCTACACCAATCCAAAGAGTGATATTGCCATCAACCAGTTGGTTAAGCACACTTACAATTTCTCGACCGCTTTTTCTCTTGATTGGCATCCTATCAAGGGCCTTTCTTTCCGTTCGGATGCAACGATCGGTTATATGTGGCAGGACAAGAGCCGTTTTTGGGGCGCTTTGACCTCTGAGGGTCAGAAGGAAGTCCACAAGAAACAGCCATTGTCTCAATTGGAGGAAACGCATAGGTTGAACTATTTATGGACCAATACTGCATCTTATAATTTTTCGATTGAGGATACGCATAATTTGAGTTTCTTGCTGGGTCAGGAAATTCAGCATGGACAAAAATATTATAAGAATCAGTTCAATCATCTTTTCCCTCGTACTTTTACTGCACGTCAGGCTTGGGACAATATGTCGTTCGGTACGCCTTATAAGTCGGAGTCTGAATTAAGTACGGCCGAGCATATGGCTTCGTTCTTCGGCCAGGCCAACTACAACTTCGACCACAAGTATCTGTTCTCGGCTTCGTTTCGTGCCGATGGTTCTACCCGTTTCGCTCCTGGCATTCAGTGGGGTGGGTTCCCGTCTGTAGCTGGCGCCTGGGTCGTTTCCGAAGAGAGTTTTATGGATGGCATTTCATGGATTAACCAGTTGAAACTGCGTGCATCCTATGGCCTTTCGGGAAACAACGATGCCGATGTCGATATGTTTCGCTGGCTTTATACCATCAAGACCACAGGTGGCCCTGGTTTCGGCGAGGCGACTGTGTCCGGTGAAAAATGGTATGATAACCAGCTTGGCAAGAAGATGACCAATGAAGATATCCGTTGGGAGACCATCTATAAGCGCAATCTTGCTGTTGATTTCACAGCTTTTGGTGGCCGATTGACCGTTTCTCCGGAATTCTACTGGAACACGTCGAAGGATTGTATCTATCGCTCCGACTTGGTTCCGCTGGGTTATACTGAACAGAAGCAGAACATTGGCCAACTTACCACCAAGGGTATTGAATTGTCCGTCAATGGAGACATCGTGCGCGGCAAGGATTACGTCGTTTCAGGTTCCTTTACGATGGGATGGAACAAAAGTAAGATTGACAAGTTGAACGGCACAGATAAGGTCGTCTGGGATCAGAATGATCGCTGGAAGTCTTCATACAATGACTATTGCTTGAAAGAGGGTAGCGAGGTCGGCCTGATTTATGGCTTTGTCTATGATGGCCTCTATTCATTCGATGAGTTCTATTTCGACCCGTTGAACAACTATGCGGCTGTGCCGTGGGGTTCGAGTGCGGCCGACAATGGAACATCAAGCAACTGCCGTCCGCGTGAGGATGGCTATGTCACCGTTATTAATGATGTGCTGAACAAGTCAAATTCTGGTAACGCCACCTTGCCGGGCAAGCCCAAGTTCAAGGATTTGGATGGTGATGGCCGTATCACAGAAAATGACCGTACCGTGATCGGTAATACAAATCCGAAATTCCAGGGTGGTTTCGGATTCAATGGCCAATACAAGAATTGGGATTTTGCCATCAACTTCACCTACATGTTGGACTTCGACATCAACAATGCCACTGCCTACACGCTTTCTTCTTCCGAGGGCAACAAGAACAGGTTCTACAATGTCTTGGCCAAGTTCAAGGATGGATGGCAGTACAATGATATTGATGGTACGTTGTCCGGCACCAAGGGCGATATTCTCTACAAGCTCTACTATGTGGACGATTGTGTGAATATCTATAAGCAGGCCAATGCCAATCGTACATTGTGGAATCCGACCGATGTCGTCAACAAGATTACACAGTCGTACTTTATCGAGGATGGTTCATTCTTGCGTTGCAATGACTTGACCATCGGCTACACTCTGCCAAAAGACTTGACTTATAAGGCCGGCATCACCAAGGCCCGTTTCTATGTCTCTGCATCGAACCTCTTCATCATTACCGATTATTCCGGCTATGACCCTGAGGTCGATATCCAGACGGGACTGACCTGCGGTATGGACTACAACCGTTACCCGCGTTGCCGTAGCTTCGTATTTGGAACAAACATAACTTTCTAATCGCATCAGAAAATGAAAATCAAGCATATTATTTTCGCAGGATTAGCATTGGCCACAATGTCATCATGCAATGATTTCTTGGATGTTGATCCATCATCGAAATACGGTGATGAGTTTATCTACGGCCAGAAAAGTGAGGTGGAGCGCGTCCTGAATGGCGTCTATGCCAAAGCCATTGTCGATGATTTGTATGGCAGTGCCTATCAATCGACCTTCATACTCAACAGCGATGTCGATATTTCAATCAGTTCAAGCAATGCACATGCACATGATTCCTATGCGCGTTTCGATTGCGATGATCAAGGCTCCCATATCAACAAGTTCTGGACTGCGGCCTATGATTTGATCGAGTTGGCCAATCGTTTTGTCTGGGGTGTTGAAAATGGTCCGTTGTATGAAACGGCTGATGCCGAACTGATGCAGTGGTTGGGTGAGGTCAAGTGCTTGCGTGCCATGGCCTATCATGACCTGGTGGTCATGTTCGGTGATGTGCCGTTCACATTCGTTCCGGCCCAGCATCGTGAGGAATATATCTTCCCGGTTTTGGACCGTCAGGCCATTCAGGACTCGCTTATTGCCGACCTGCGTGAAATTTCTACCGATATGACTTCGAGCAAGTCCGTTACAGTGGAACATTGTTCGAAAGAGTTCGCCCAAGGTCTCATCGCCCGCATCGCCCTGACCGCCGGTGGCTATTCTTTGCGGCCTGACGCCAGCAATGCGCGTAGCTACGGCAAAATGGTCCGTCCTGACAACTACCTGGACTATTATGCGATTGCACGCGATTACGCCGATTCAGTCATTTCGGCCAATACGCATCATCTGAGCGCAAGTTTCCAGGACGTTTTCGTGAATGAATGTAACTATCAGGTCGTAAATGACGATGACCCGATCTTCGAATTGCCATTTGCACGTGAGACGTCTGGCTCTACGGGCTATATTCAGGGTCCGACCTATTCCTCATACGAGGGATCGACTGTCGGTTCCTGGGGCGAATGCAAGGGCGGCACGCGTTTGAATGCCTTCTACCGTTTCCTGTTCCGTGACAACGATTTGCGCCGTGAGTTCGTCAATGGCTTGTGGTATTATTCGTACTTCACTCAGGCCGACGCCACATTGGCCGATTCAGTCTATATCCGTAACGACTATTCTGTCCATAACAACAAGTGGTCGAAATTGTGGACTTCGCCAAGTTCGACGTTGGGCAAGACCTCAACCGGCGCTACGGGTATCAACTATCCCTATATGCGTTATGCTGACATCCTGTTGATGTTTGCCGAGGCTGATAACGAGTTGAACGGTGCACCGACAGCCAAGGCTATCGACTGCCTTACGCAGGTTCACAGCCGTGCTTTTGCCGATGGCGATGCTGCATTCATCACAGCTGCATCGGCCGATAAGGATGCCTTCCAAAAGGCAGTTCTGGACGAGCGCAAGTGGGAGTTCGCAGGTGAAAATATACGTTGGCGTGATTTGGTTCGAACCAATACGTATGCAGAGGAATTGGTTTACAGTTTCTTGCGTTATTATTCTGCTGGTATCCAGAACATCGGTAGTGTTTCTGGTTACGAGGATGCCATCAATGCACACGATGGTAAAACTTACATAGACCAGTTGCCAGGCAAGATTTATTATCATACCTATAGCGTGAGTGAAAATATTAAGAAAACCGCGTTCCTTACTGCTGCAAGACGTTCTCAATTCTATGGGTGTCATACAACCACTACGGAACCATTCTTCGTATCTACTTATCCGAATACGACCTTGCAGAGTCTGCGAATTCTCAACCCGTACAAGAGCGTAACCCAGCCGTCAAAGAGCCAGATTACAGACTTTGGTTTCGCTGCCGACCAGTGGTATAATGCATCCTTCTACCAGTGGGGTGATGACAATTCCGGTTCTGTAAAGGACCAGTGCAAATATTCATTCTATGGTTATGTCCGATGTGATGATGCCGGCAACTTGTGGCTCATCAAGGATGGCGTCCTGGAGCAGTTGCCCGCTACAATCACGGCCGATGCCTTGCCTGTAGTTCGCTACATCTTGCCATATCCGAGCACTGTCATCCAGCGTTCTGGCGGAAGATTTAAGAATTCTTACGGCTATTAAAATTGATTAACACTATGAAAAAGATATTTGATTTCATATTGCTTTCACTGGCTGCAACTTCGACGATGTTTGTCTCTTGTAAGGATGACGAAAACGGCGCAGCTGCGGGAACTGACCGCGAGTTCATGACAATGTTCATTACAGAAAATACTCGTGGTAAGGGGGCCGATTATCCCTATAACTGCGGTCTGGATGGCGCATATCCCCATGGCAACACCATCCACCTTTATTGGTACGGCATAAATGATTGCGCCGGCTATCAGATTCAGATGGCCATGCAGAATAAGGTTTCATTGGGCCCAACGGCATGGAATGCCGTCCAGGGTACGAGCGATCTGTTGCTCGATACCATTGTTGGACCAACCCAGCTGGACATGCTGTTGAAGGACTTGCAGTATTCGACCGATTATCGTTTCGCCATTCGTGCCTTGTCGACACAGGATGCCAATATCAAGGGCGATTTGAGTTCGTTTGCCCATGCCTCCAATTGGTATGGACACGGCAACGGCCGCCAGTGGCAGGAATATATGGGCATCAAGACCAACATCCGTTACGAGACGCCCTACGCAGTCTATGTCGATCAGTCTCGTACAACCGAGACCACGATGCACGTCTGCATCAATACCAATGTGCTTGATTTTGTGGCCGAGTTTGAGAATACAACGGCCGAAAACGTCAGCAATATCAAGTCCAAAGGAACTTTCACTAAGGACGATATTTTGGCCGAGTTGAAGAACATCACGCCCGAAGACAAGGACAAGTTGGACAGTTATTACGAAAACTTCACGGTTGAGGCCGATGGTACCTTCGGTTACAAGTATCTGCAGGTCAAGCCGTCGCCCAACAATCCGACTTCATCCGTCGGCGAGAAGTGGAAGTATTACGAGATTACCGATGCGGATCGTGCCAACGGTTACATTGATATTGATGGCCTTTCACCCAATTCCGTTTACGTCATCGACGTCATTGACCCGACTGTTCCGGTCTTGATTGATGCCAAGTACAACACTTGCACCACCCGCTCGGACGGTACTCCAGGCGAGCCGATTCTGTTGAAACATGCCGACTTGCTGGCGCAGTATGGCAATACCCGTGTCGATACTTTTGCAGCAGCGGCCGAATTTGATGCAGCGCCCATCAGCCCGACACTCTACGACTTCATTTCGAATACCAACTATGCTGAGGGTCAGACCTTCTATCTGGAGGGTGGCAAGACCTATTACATCGATGGTAACGACATCACCTGTAAGGGCTTCGTATTGGCCACAGACCCAGCCGATGTCAAGCAGGGCAAGCGTGCCCGCGTCATCTGCGGTCTTGGCAAGAATGCACTCTACAACCAGGCCACCAATGGCGAGCAGTGGAACGGCGGTCCATATTCAATGTTCATGTTCGGCCGTCAGCCGGAGGCCGGTGAGGGCGGTGAAATCTATATGAAGAAGTTGGCCTTCTATGACATTGATTTCGACAATCCGAAGGCTTTCAACTACGGTGACAATCTGGCCGGTATGGGCGGTGTCTCGGGTAACTATTTCTTCAATATGTATTCCGATGGCATGGCCGTAACCCTCGACTCGCTGGTCATCGAAAATTGCTCGTTCAAGCGTCTTGTGCGTGGCTTCATCCGCGAGCAGGGTCCGAACTACAAGGTTTGGAATCATGTGTTGATCAAGGGCAACCAGTTCTTTGACTGTGGTTACTACAACAATGGCGCCGGTGGTTATCCGTGGATTGCGGGTGCAGGCACGAATAACGGCACGAACCTGTTCAAGGATTTCAAGTTCATTGACAATACCATTTTCGATTGTCCGTTCCCGTCACTCTTCTGCCAGGCAACCGATGGTATGCAGTGGACGGCAGGTCCGTGGAACATCACGTTCGAGAACAACACATTGGTCAACTTCAACACCCGCGCCAGTGGTGTTATCTTCAATATGCGAGTTTTGCCCAATGGCTCAGTCTATAATGTTCACAGAAACTTGATTGTGCTCTGCAAGCAGGTCGGCGATGAGCGTGTGCTGAACCAGTATGGTGCAGATATCCGTGAGACAATGATGTTGTCCGATGGTAGTGCCGGAAAGGTTACGTTGGACTTCAGCGACAACTATTCGACCAACAACGACTTGACCAATGGTTCGATTTTCAGCGCCAATGCCTGGAATTCGTCAAGCAACAGTTTCCAGACGCTGATCAAAAATGGTGCTGCTACGTTGACAGGTACATTGGACGTAGAGGTGGCCGACATTTCGGCAACGGAACTCTTTGTCAGCCCATGCCCGCCGCACAAGGCCACCAGTGCCAGTGACCAGAATATGCACCGTGCCGATGCCCTTGATGGAACGGCTACGAGCGAGTATAACGTGAACCTCTATTATAAGGATGTGAACAACGAGGTCGTCAAGATGCTCAATGAAAAGAACATCGGCGCATCCCGCTGGCGCAATGGTAAATAATAAAAAATGATAAAAGCTATGAAATTGTTCAGATTAATCGTTATATCGGCCATCGTGTGGATGAGTGCATCATTCGTTGCGTGCGATGATGCCTGCAAATATCTGGATTCAGATACAGACAACCCGTCGTGGGTGAAAGGCTATGAGGAGGGTGATGAGGTTTCGCATCCAGAGACATTGGCCAACACCAAGTGGGTGAGAGGTTCGGGCCTGAAATACAATGCCTACGGCGAGGAAGTTCAAGGTTTTGTTGAGAGCATGGACTTCTACTGTGCCGACTCGGTCATCGTCAAGATGAGTGACGGCTGCACGGAAGGAACGTGGACTGATGAATCGAACACAGCAAAGGTGCCCAGCTATGAGTGCATTTATTCGCCAGTCACGGGTTCGCTGCAGGTCTTGAAGCGAGTTGTCGATGACAAAGGGAAGGTGTCGAAGGTCGTCATCTTTACGGCCGTCGCCACCATTGGCAAAAAAGAGGTGCTGACCGTCGTACACTATGGTGATACACCGGTCCAGAGCTATCTGATAAAGCAGTAATTGACCATTAAACGGTTTGCCCGTAAGGTATCGTCCCATGCGGGCAAGCCACAATATTAACACTTTTAATCTTTATTATTATGAAAAAAATCTTTACTCTCGTTTGCGGACTTTTGGGTCTCGCAAGCATTGTAAATGCAGCCACCATCGATGATGTGAAGGTCTGCAAGCACAGCTATGTTCTGGTAGCTGATGATTACACCAACAATGGTACAGAGAAGGTCGGCTCTGGCATCCTCTTTGGTGATGGTTTCTTCTTTACCCCAACAGGACATGACAAGGCCACCAATAAGGGTAGCGTGGATTTGTCAACTGCAGATGGTGTGTTCGTCACGGAAGAGATTGCTGCAAAGTATGGAGAATACGGATCTCATCTGAACTCGTTGCGTTTGAAAGCAAATCAGGACGTACTTGCTATGAAGGTGACGGCTGGTTCGAAAATTATTATTTTCTACGAGAAAAATAAGGAAACAGATGTCCGTTATCCAGTTATTGCAAAGGATGCAAAATTGACTGAAAAACTTTCTTCTGAAGCTAATGTTGTAGTAAAAGGAGCTTATGGAAATAAGCAAATGGGTCGTCTGGAGTGGACTGCCGATGATGATTATACCATCTATATAGGCGGTGAGAATCAAATTTTTATTAGTTATCTGATTGTAGAAGCTCAAGAGGCTCCTGGTACTCCATCGGTCAAGGTCGGCCCACAGACTTATGAGAACGGTCTCTGGTATCGTGAAGTAACTTGCAAGCCAAGCACAATTGAAGAATCAGGCGAGGTTCTTAATACTGTTGTTACTTATACCACAGATGGTTCTGATCCAACGGCTGAATCTCCAATCTACACAGAACCAATCAGGTGCTATAAGGATATGTCTGTTAAGTTCCAGGCTTTCTATTATGTGGAAGGCGAAATTGTTGACGTTTGTCCGAATGCAGACAATGAGGCTCCTGTTTCATTTAGTTTCGACGCTCCAGCTCTTTCTGTTGATGGTGCAACCTTCACCGTTACCTCTCCATACGAGGGCGCCAAGAACTTCTATTCTGTAAATGGTGCCGAAGCTGTTGAGGGCAATGGTACAACTCTCACCGAGTCCGCTACCGTATCAGCCTATTCTCAGATTATCAACGGTACGTATGCTACCTTTACAACCAAGAGCGTTTCAGCCAATGTCTATGTCTTGAACCCAATCAAGAGCGCCTTCACTATCGGCGTTACTGGTACAGCCGTTGTTGATCAGGAGGCTACTCAGGCAGCTACCGATGGCTCGACTGTCTATGCCATCGAGAATGGCGCATTGACCGGTGCAGACAAGGCTTCGTTCTTTGTCAAGAACCTCGAGTTCGGTGTGTTGGCCAATGCCGATGCTGCCAAGGCTAAGTATCAGGTTCCTGCCGGTCAGGAGGCCTACATCAAGATGAATGCAACCAACATCACCTTCCTCGTTGCTGCTGGTGATTCGGTAGATGTCAAGGTGACCTGCTCAAAGAACGCTTGCAAGAACATCGACGATGCAATCACCCAGGGCCCAAGCGGAAAGGATACCGTCAGTGTCAACCGTCAGTGCTTCGTCAATGTCGATGGCACCAACTATGGCGGCGAGGACTTGGCTCTCAATCCAGAGGGCAACGTTATCACCTTCGGCTTGCGTGAGGGTATCCACACCTTCCAGAAGTATTCTGGCACGGGCAACATCCTGATTTCTTCCATTGAAATCAGCTATGTCGGTCCTGCCGGTGTCCAGAACATTGTTGCAAAAGAGCAGAAGTCATCGGCCAAGAAGGCCATCAAGAACGGCCGCCTCGTCATCAAGACAGCTTACGGCACGTTTGACGCAGCTGGCTTCCGCGTCGAGTAATCGGCCGCAGCCATATAATTTCAGCAGTCGCATCGTAAGGTGCGGCTGTTTTTTTGTCTTGGCCAATGGCATTGGCCCTAAAAACCATCGAAATTAGGTATTGCGCGGGTGCGAAAAAGGCGCTACCTTTGCCGTCGGAAAAATCAAAGACTGGAAAATGGAACAAATCATTGCAACCGAGAGTCGTTCGAACTGCGCATTGGCCGAAATGGAAACCGATCCGTATGGTGTTGGCCAATGTCCCGATGAGAGTGAAACGATGGAGCTGCTGCCGCCCGAGATGCGCGTGCTGACCAACCATATCTACGAACTGAAGAAGGGGGTGCGCCAGATGGTGCTCTTCACCTGCAAGCGGCGATATGAGCACTTTGCGACCGAGCGGCTGCGTCACAACGGCTTTGCCAGCCTCGTGCAGCCGGCGGGACGGGAGAATGTGAACATCTATTTCGGCCGACGGGAATGCCTCAACGCCATCCGGCTGTTTGTGACGCGTCCGCTGAACGAACTTTCGCCCGAGGAGGACTTCATCCTGGGGGCGATGCTGGGTTATGACATCTGTACGCAGTGCGAGCGGTACTGCCAGAGGAAACGGCCGGGAACTTCGTGCTGATGGCGACTTCGTCGCGCTGAAATGGCCTGTCGGCCACGCTAAAGGCTATGCGCTGAAAGTGGGCGAGGAGGGGAACATTGGCCAAGAAACAAAAAGAAGAAAGACACGATTCCAGAGTGATGGAACCGCGTCTTTTTTTGCGAGTCAGTAGTGGTCGTATGGCTGGAACCGCTTATTTCACGAAATTCTTTACAGTGGAGTCAATCGTATAGGTCTCGCCGATGGAATTCTGAATCTTGACGTTGTTGAAACGGATATCGCGCGCATAGTGCATTTCGGCGCCGCGCTTGCAGACGAAGAGGCTGTTTTCCATCGTGAGGTCGGAGAGGGGCATCTCGGGCAGTCCATTGAACCAGATGGCGCGGGCAGCACCCTGGCATACGATGTCGGAGATGTAGAGATTGCGGAAACAGGGAGTCTCTTCGCTGACGGGCGGGACGTCGTCCTTGCTGGAGGTGTCCTTGTCGGCAACGCCGGCTACGGGCTTGTTGGAATAATAGAGGTCGAAGGTGAAGGCATCGGTCGCAATGTCCACCATATAGATGTGGTCGATGTAGATGCGCTCGATGACGCCACCGCGGCCACGGGTCGATTTCATGCGCAGACCGGTGTCGGTGCCATTGAAGAGGCAGTTGTGGACCCAGATGTTGCGCGCGCCGCTCGACATTTCGCTGCCGATGACGAAGCCGCCGTGTCCGTGCAGCACGGTGCAGCCCTCGATGATGACGTTCTGGCAGGGCTTCTTCCAGCTGCGGCCCTCGGCATTTTTGCCCGACTTGATGCAGATGGCGTCGTCGCCCACGTCGAACGTACAGTCGCGGATGATGGCACGGTTGCAGGACTCAAGGTCGAGTCCGTCGCCGTTTTGGGCAAACCATGGGTTGCGGACGTTGACGCGCTCCATCGTGAGGTCTTCGCACATGAAGGGGTGGGTGTTCCACGCCGGCGAATTGGAGAGGGTCACATCCTGGAGCAGGACGCGCTGGCAGCGGGTGAACTCCAGCAGGACTGGGCGCTGATAGACGCGGCGTGTGTCGGGTTGTTCTGGTTTTCCGGCCAATGAATCGGCCTTGGCATCGGGGTACCAGATGTTCTTGTATTCGATGCCTGCGCCAGATGTCAGTTCCTGCCACTGCGCCTCGGTGAACTTGACTTTTTTTGATGGGCGCCAATATTGACCTTGGCCATCAAAGGCTCCATGGCCCGAGATGGAGATGTCGTGCTTCTCGTAGGCCCAGAGGGGTGACATGCGGCGGGTCGAAGAGTTGCCCTCGTAGGTCGTCTCGACGACGGGATAGGCGTCAAACTCGGTTGTGAAGAGGACCAAAGCGCCTGTCTCGACGTGCAGGTCGCAGTTGCTTTCGAACTGGATGGGGCCCGTGAGCCAGATGCCGGCCGGGACGTCGAGGTGTCCGCCGCCGCGCTTGGCTAGGTCCTGCATGGCAGCATGGAAGGCTTCTGTGCAGAGTGTGCCGCCGTCGCCCACGGCTCCGAACTGTGTGATGCTGACGCGTGTGTCGGGAATCTGCGGACGTGCGACTTGGGGCATGTCGAAGGGGCATGAGTCTGCGGCATTGGCCACAAAAACACTCACAATGAGACTCACAAGAGAGAGGGATCGTTTCATTATCATACCTTGAAATAAATTACGGGATTCGGGGAATACCTATTCGGGTTTGGTGCAAAGTTAATATATTTTTATCAATTTTCATAGAAAAGTACATTCAAAATTGTAAGTTGAACAAAAAAACGACCAGATTGAACGGAATTTTTACCAAAAAATGATTATCTTTGCAGCGAATGTGATTCCGTTTTCCATCTTCCGCATGAAATACAAACCTTTTCTCAGCCTGTTTTGGGTCTCCTTGCTGTGCGTCATCCAGACGGTCACGGCCCAGCCTCTGTTGAAATGTACGGAGTTCAAGTCGGGCGGTGCGATGGAGCACAGCCGCGTCTCCAGCTACGTGCAGGACTCGAAGGGTCTGCTCTGGTTCGGCACGTGGGTCGGCCTGTGCCGCTACGACGGTAAGGAGTTCCGCTACTTCCGCAATGAGGGGATTGGGGCCGATGGCGCTCGTGTGCCATTGGGCAGCAACCGCGTGATGAAGATGGTCCTGGACAGTCGGGAGAACATCTGGTGCCAGAACTATGACCAGGGACTGTATCGCTTTGACCGCAAGACCTCGACGTTCCAGTCTGTCCTGCCATTGGTCAAGGAATATCCCGCCGTCCGGTCGCTCAAGAACAAGACCTACGTCATGATGAAGAACCATGCCGTCTGGGCCGTTCTGGCCGATGGTACACTGGTGCGCTTCAACGATGCCGACCCATCGGACAACGTCGTCCTGCCCTGTCCCGCCGGAACGACGAACCGCACGGTCTATGAGGTGCGCGAAGACAGCCAGGGCCGCGAGTGGATCCTGACCGACCAGGGCGTTTTGATTTATGGCCAATGCACCGTCTCGACCTATCCCTATTCCCGTTTCGTCGAGCAGGACGGCCATTGCCTGCTCTCATCGACCACGATGGCCCAGGTTGTCGAGTTTATGGCCGATGGCACGCTGCGCACCATCCCCATGCCCGATGGCGTACGTAACTTGAGCAACATGCAGTCACAGCGTGACGGTATCGTCTCGCTCAGTGCTGATGGCGGCCTCGTGCTCCACAACGTCCGCACGGGCGAGACCCGCTTCATCACCACTACGGCCGACGGGCAGCCCATCCGACACGTCACCCGCGTGAAGAGCGACAGCAAGCGCCGCATCTGGTTCTTTGCCGATGGTTCGGGCCTCTATTGCGTCGAGCCCGATGCCGATGTCGCGCGTTTCCTGAAAAATCCATCGGCCCCAAACAAGCCGAACAACGAAAGCGGCCACCTCAACCTCATGACCGAAGATGCGTTCGGCGTCATCTGGGCAAAACCCAGCGACGGCGACCTCTGTTGGGTCGATGAGGCGACCATGACCCTGCACCGCAGCGAGGAGTGCTTGCCCGAGGGCCAGACCTTCCCGGTTTTGGACTATAACTTCTATTTCGTCGATGCGCAGCGCAACCTGTGGGTGTCGAGCGGAACGCGCATCTACGAACTCACCTTCGGCCGCCGCCAGTTCCATCCCATCTTCTTGGAGCCGAATGTCGAGGTGCGTGCGCTGTTGGCCGATGAACCCCAATTCCTCTGGTACGGCGACAAGCGGGGCCGCCTGTGCCGCTATTCATTGGCCACAGGCCGTCGCCAATATCTTTCCCCTGATGGCCGATGGTCCGCAACGCCCGTCATCTTCCAGGAGAACGGCATCTACAGCATGATCCGCGACAGCAAGGGGCGCATCTGGATCGGTACGCGCGGCGACGGTCTCTATGTTCTCAAGGCTGTGGCCAATGGCTACGCCGTGCAGCACTACACGAACCGTGGCGGCCTCTACGATTTGAACTGCTACAGCATCTACGACTTCTACGAGGACGAGTACCAGCGGCTCTGGATAGCCACCTTCGGCGGCGGACTGAACCTCGTCGATGAGTTGGCCGATGGCACCGTGCGCTTCCTCCATGCGGGCAACGAGCTGCTCGGTTTTCCCATCAACGCCTTCGACGTCGTGCGTTGCGTGCGTGGCGACGGCAAGGGACACATCCTGGCCGGTACGAACAAGGGCCTGCTGGCCTTCTCGACCGACTTCAGCCGTCTTTCGGAGGTCACATTCCACCTCTATCAGGCCCAGACGCAGCAGGAAAATCCGATTCAGGCCAATATTGTGATGCAGATTCTGTGCGACACGGCCCAGAACTTCTACGTCAGCACCTACGGGCGCGGTATGAGCCGCGTGCATGGCCGGTCGCTCGATTCCCTGTGGTTCGAGCAGATGCGCAACCGCGACTATCCTGCCGGAGACGTCACGATGTCGGGCATCGCCCTGCGCAGTGGTGCGCTATGGACATTGGCCGAATGCGGAGTGACCTGTTACGATCCGACGCAGGGCCGCAAGTGGTATTTCGACGAGCACGATTTCGACCGTCCCTACGCCCTGACCGAGTGTAAGCCGGTGGAGTTGGCCGATGGCACCGTCTGTATGGGCATGTTTGGCGGAATCTTCACCTTCAAGGCCGATGCCCTTCGCAAGAGCCTCTATTCGCCGGAGATTGTCTTCACCGAGCGGGAATATGCCGATGGTGCCGAGCAGTATCACCAGGACCTGAACGACATCGACACGCTGATTGTCGAGCCGAACCAGCGCAGCACGTCGCTGCACTTCGCAGCTCTCGATTTCGTCCCCTCGCGACTCATCCGCTATGCCTATTGGCTGCAGAGCCAGGACGATGATGACCAGCCCAAGTGGGTCTATACGGTCACGCCCGAGGTCAACTTCGCCAACCTGTCGCCCGGAAAATACCAGCTGCACATCCTGAGCACGAACAGCGACGGTATCTGGCGCAACAATGTGCGAGTGCTCACCATCCTGGTCAATCCGACGTTCTGGGAGCGCTGGGGCTGGCTCTTTGTCGTTTCGTTCATTCTGGCTGGGGCATTGGCCACAACCCTATGGTATGTCCAGCGGCTGAAGAGACGGCAGCAGCAGCAGGTGAAGCAGGAGGTATCGGCCGCAAAAATCGAAATTCTGACCCGCTCGGGTTCGGACGACCAGGCCTTTGTCCAGAAGCTGATGTCCGTTTTGGAGGCGCACTTGACTGACAGTAACCTGCAGGTCAACGACCTGTGTGACGAGATGAACGTGAGCCGCGCGACCTTCTATCGCCGCCTGAAGCAGGCCGTCGATCTCGCTCCGAACGAATTTATCCACCAGGTGCGCATGAAACGTGCGTCCGAGATGCTCTCGACCAGCGATGTGCCGGTGAACAGCATCGCCTATGCCGTGGGCTTCAACAATCCGAAATATTTCAGCAAGTGCTTCCGCCTCGACTTCGGCATGACGCCCGCCGAATACCGCCTGCATCACCGGCAGGCCGAGCCGCCGTCGGGTGGGAGTGAGGCATTGGCCAATGGAATAATCCCGAAACAGAGCCATGAATAGAAAGAAGAAGCAATGACATTGGCCATTGACCTTATGTCAACAAACGGGCGAGGGCATTTCACGCAGTTGTGAAATGCCCTCGCCTGTGTCATATGGTGGCTTACAGCGCCAGGAGCAGTTGCTCGACATTCTCCTCGCGGGTGGCCCAGCTGGTGCAGATGCGGGCGACGACGTGGTCGGCATCGATATCGCCCCAGAAGTCGAAGAGGAACGTCTGGGACAGCCGCTGGTAGGTCGCGCGGTCGAGGATGGGGAACTGCTGGTTGGTCGGCGAGTCGATGTACATGCGATAGCCATGGGCCAGGAGCGCCTCCTTGATGCGCATCGCCATGTCGATGGCGTGCCGTGACAGGCGCATGTAGAGTCCGTCGGTGAAGAGCGTCTCGAACTGGATGCCCAGCAGGCGGCCCTTGGCCAACATTCCGCCGTTCTGCTTGATGTTGTAGCGGAAGTCCTTCTGTAGGGCAGGATTGGTTATCACGACGGCCTCGCCGAAGAGTGCGCCCTGTTTCGTGCCGCCGATATAGAAGACATCGGCCAATCGTGCGAGGTCGGCCAATGTCATGTCACACGCCGGCGAGGCCAGTCCGTAGCCCAGTCGGGCGCCATCGACGAAGAGCGGCACCTGATACTCGCGGCACACGCTGCTGATGGCGGTCAGTTCGGCCAGGCTGTAGATGGTGCCCACCTCGGTCGGCATGGAGATATAGACCATACCCGGCTGGACGATGTGTTCGGCGTTGCCGTCGGAAAGGTGGTCGGCCAATGCCTTGCGCACTTGTTCGGTCGTGATGCGTCCGTCGTGTTGCGGCAGGGCGAGCACCTTGTGACCTGTGTGCTCCACGGCGCCCGTCTCGTGGACGTTGATGTGTCCCGTCTCGGCGCAGAGCACGCCTTGGTAGGGCCGCAGAATGGAGGCGATTACCGTGGCATTGGCCTGTGTCCCGCCTACGAGGAACTGCACCAAGGCCTGGGGCGCCTGGCAGGCGTCACGGATGAGCTGGCGCGCGTGTTCGCAGATGGGGTCCATGCCGTAGCCGACGGTCTGCATCAGGTTGGTCTCCGCGAGCCGTTGCAGGATTTCCGGCGCGCAGCCCTCGTTGTAGTCACATTGGAATTGTATCATCTTCTTCGTTTCGATAGGTTTATGGCCAATGCCGTTCGTGCGGACAAACGCCATTGGCCATCATCAGGATTTACTGCTGGTTGTTCTTGTGGAACCCTTCGATGCGCTCCTTGAAAATCGGCTCCTGCTCGGGCTTGAAGAACGAGGTGCAGATTCGGACGCCCTGCTGCGTGCTGCCCATCGTGTCGAGCGGATAGACCGCGATGCCGTAGTACATCAGCTGCTTGGTCAGCGCGAGGTCGCTCATGCCGGGATACTGCACGGTGAAGTAGAAGCCGTCGGCCAGAGCCTCGCCCATGTCGTTGTCATAGACCAGATAGAAGCCATTGGCCAAGAGCACCTCCTTCATGAACTTGGCGCGTCGGCCGTATTCCTTCACGTCGTCGAGGAAGTTGTACGAACCGTTGCAGGCAGCCTCCATCAGGGCGGCCATGGCGTGCTGCACCGAGTGCGTCGTGCCGCTCGACAGCGTGTACATCAGGCGGTTGCAGAAGAAGTTGCCGAACTCGCCGACGCCGAAATTGTCGCGTAGCGGGGCGAAGATGCGGTGATACATCTTGTTGCCGATGCAGGTCACGCCGATGCGCTGTCCGGCATACGAGAATGCCTTCGAGCCCGACACCCAAAGCACGTAGTTGTCGGTGTAGTTGGCCACCGTGGCCTGGTAGGGCGCCTGGTACGGGTGCGAGAGGTCGCGGCGGAAGTCCATGGCGAAGTAGGCCAGGTCTTCGAGCACGATGAAGTCGTATTTCGTGGCCAATGCGCCGATGCCGCGCAGCTCCTCGTCGGTGAAGCAGACCCACGACGGGTTGTTCGGATTCGAATAGACGATGGCGCAGATGTTGCCGCCGGCCACCATCTCTTCAAGTTCCTTGACCAATGCCTCGCCGCGATAGTTGTAGATGTCGAGTCCGATGTGCTTCAGTCCGATGACGTCGCACTGGGTGGTCTGCACCGGGAAGCCCGGCTGGATGAGCAGGACGGTGTCCTTGCCCGTGCCACGGAAGGCGTGATAGAGTGCGGTGAAAGTGGCGAATGTGCCCTGCATCGAACCTGTGGTCGGGATGCAGCCCAGCGGGTCGATGTCGATGCCGATAAACGCCTTGACGAACTCCGATGCGGCCTTCTTGATGCGTGGGATGCCACCGTTGGGCGGATAAATTGTGGCGCAGCCATCGGCCAATGCCTTACGTTCGGCATCGAGCGCAATCTGTGATGGTTTCAGTCCGGGCACGCCCATTTCGAGGTGGATGATGGGCTGGCCGGTCTTCTCTTCCAGCGCCTTGCTCAGTGCCTGGATGTCGCGGATGGTTGCTGTCGAAAAGTCGCCGAGGTGCATCGAATCGATGGTCTCGGTGACGGTCTTGTAATCTAATGGTGTTTGCATTATTTCTTTGATAGTTTATTGATTTATAGATGAATTCCTGCTGAATAGACGGGCGACTGCCGCACCGCTGATGTTGTGCCACACACTGAACACGGCGCCGGGGATCGTTGCCATCGGATAGGCCGCAAAATGCAGTGTCGCGAGGCTGGAAGCGAGTCCGGAATTCTGCATCCCGACCTCGATGCTGATGGCCTTTCGCTTGGCCGATGGCAGGTGCAGAAGGTGGCCGATGAGATAGCCCAGTGCGAGTCCGCTCACGTTGTGGAGCACGACGACCGCGCAGATGAGCAGGCCGCCCGTGAGCAGTTTATGGGCATTGGCCGACATCACAATCATCACGATGACGCAGATGGCGAGCGATGACACAGCGGGCAGATAGGCCGTGGTGCGGGAGGTGAACATCGGCCAACGCCACTTGATGACCAGACCTGCCGCGATGGGCAGGATGACGACCCAGAGGATGCTCAGCAACATGCCGACAACATCGACGGCGACTGTCTCGCCCACCAGCAGCCAGACCAGCAGCGGGGTGAGTATCGGGGCTAATAGCGTTGAGGTGGCCGTCATACCGACGCTCAGCGCGAGGTCGCCCTTGGCCAGAAAGGTGATGACGTTCGATGCCGTCCCGCCCGGGCAGCAGCCAACCAGGATGACGCCTATGGCCAATGCCTCGTCAAGCGCAAACGCGCGGCTCAACGCCCACGCCAATAGCGGCATGATGGTGAACTGTGCCACGCTGCCGATGAGGATGTCGCGTGGACGGCTGAAGACGATGCGAAAATCTTCGGGCCGGAGCGCCATGCCCATGCCGAACATGATGACGCCCAGCAGCGGGTTGATCAGCGTGGGCTTCAGGTGACTGAAGACTTGGGGCATGGCCAATGCCAACGCCGCGGCAGCCAGCACCAGCACGCCCATATAGTCGGAAATCCATTTGCAGAGCCGTTCCATTGGCCATAAAAATAAAAGGTTCTCGAAAATCGAAAAAGGGAGCGATTCGGTTTTGGCCAATGGTTTTCATCGGCCAAAGAAATCGTCCCTATATTGTTGGAATCACGCCACGCTGCGTTTACTTCCAATCCTGCAACATGGTTCGCTTGTCGAGCACGTGCTTGGCCTTGCCGATTGAGCGTTCGATGTTACCCGGCTCCTTGATGTGGATGTTCGGTTTGATGCCGATCATGCTGACAATGCGGTCGTACAGCGGCTTGATGAACGGCATCTGGCTGGCCGGATTGGGCGAAAAGTATTCGGCACGCAGTTCGACGTCGAGGTCGAAGGTGTCTTCGTTGTTCTTGCGGTCGACGGTGATGAAATACTGCGGCGTGAAGACTGGGAACTCGGACAGGACGGTCTCGATCTGCGACGGGAAGACGTTGACGCCACGGATGATGAGCATGTCGTCGCTTCGACCCAGAATCTTGCCGATTCGCACCGTGGTACGGCCACATTCGCATGGCTCGTAGATGAGGTGCGTCAGGTCGCGCGTGCGGTAGCGCAGGATAGGCATTGCCTCCTTGCAGAGCGAGGTGAAGACCAATTCGCCCTCTTCGCCTGGAGCGACCGGTTCGAGAGTCTCGGGGTTGATGATTTCGGGGTAGAACATATCTTCGGCCACGTGCGTACCGTTCTGGAACTGGCATTCACCGCCCACGCCCGGTCCGCTCATCTCGGTCAGACCGTAGATGTCGATGGCCTTGATGTGCA
Organism: uncultured Bacteroidales bacterium; assembly: GCA_902779265.1. GTDB lineage: Bacteria > Bacteroidota > Bacteroidia > Bacteroidales > UBA3663 > Liminaster. Next base: position 25,762 of record CACZAY010000005.1, read on the forward strand.
GCTTCTTCTCCAATTCGCGGCGGATGCCCCACGTCCAGGGTTCTGCGCCGAAGAAGCCGACGCGCAGTTTCAGGTCTTCCGGCTTGATGTCCTTGCTCTGCTCGATGACCTCGGCCAGATGCAGTGCGTACGATGGTGTACAGCAAAGGCACGTAGAACCCAGGTCCTTCATCAGCATGATCTGCTTTTCCGAGTTTCCGGCCGATGTCGGCAGCTGCACGGCACCACGCTTCAACACGCCGTCGTGTACGCCCAAGCCGCCGGTGAAGAGACCGTAGCCATAGGCCACCTGAACGACGTCGCCAGGGCCGATGTCGCCCACAGCCAGCACACGCGCAACGCACTCTGCCCAGTTGTCAAGGTCGGCCTGCGTGTAGGTGCCGACAACCGGTTTGCCCGTCGTGCCCGACGAAGCGTGGATGCGGCGTATCTCGCTCTGTGGTACAGCCTGCAGGCCGAACGGATATTCGTCGCGCAGGTCGTGCTTGGTGGTGAAAGGCAGTTTGTAGATGTCCTCCACGCCACGGATGTCTTCGGGCTTGATGCCCATGCGGTCCATCTTGTTGCGGTAGAAAGGCACATTTTCGTAGCATCGCTTCACCTGTTGGCGCAGCCTTTCGCTTTGGAGAGCCGTCATCTCGTCGCGGCTCATACATTCCATTTTGGGATTGTGAATCATTTCTTGAAGTGTTTTAGGGGAGTGAAAGGGAGGTGAAAAGAGAGTGAAAAAGACGTTTGTTGAAGGTGTCAGAAATAGGAAATGACAAGTTTTTGTATCGTCCCTTTCTCTCCCTTTTCTCTTCCCTTTCACTACTTTTAGTTACCCTTGTTATTGTAAACTTTCGAACTCAAATTCGTTTTTTGTCCGATAGCCCAGTCCGGTCATTGTGGCCAACACATCGCCCGCCTCATTGCACACTGTGATGTCGCAGCAGGGCAGTTTGTGGTGGTTGACCCGTTCGCGGCATTCGGCCACGATTCGTTCGCCCAGCTTCGCCGAACGCACGTAGTTGATGTTGTTCGACACGCCGACGGTCAGGATGCCGTGACTGTTCATGACGGCGGCCAATGTCAAGTCGGCCAACGTGAAGATTGCGCCACCCTGACAGACTCCGGCTCCGTTCAGATGCCTCTCTTCGACGGTCAGTTCGGCGCGGGCAAAACCATCGCCCACCTCAATCAGCCGTGCGCCGATGCTTGCGGCGAAGCGGTCGGTCGAGTTAAGTTTCTCCAGCAGGGTCATCGGACATCAAGCCTTAATCATGGCCGACAGCTCACTCTCGCTCACCGCCTGCAGCTTGTTGAGGATGATGACCTCCTTGGCGCGTTCGGTCTGGTCGGTGCGCACCACGAGGATGCCCTTGTTGGCCAATCGGAAACTGTACATATAGCGGATTGAGATGCCTGCATCGGACAAAATGCGGATGGCCGATGCAGCACTGCCTGGTTCGTCATCGACGGCCAATGTCAGCACGTCGGGCAGCAGCACGTTGAATCCGGCGGCCTTGAGCGACTTGAAGGCGCGTTCGGCGTCGGTACAGAGCACGCGGTAGATGGCAAACTCTGGAGAATCGGCCAACGTAGAGGTCAGAATCTGGTGTCCGCCCTCCTTCAGTACATCGAGCACCTTGACCAGCGAACCGGCCTTGTCGTCGATGAAAACGGATACTTGTCGGATAGTCATAGTTTTATTTTTTAGTGACCCCACCCTGACCCTCCCGAGGGAGGGTGTCGGATGGTCAGAATGTTGATAACAATGGGATTAACACGAGCGTCAAGCGAGTATGAACATGGAATATTAACACGAAGTATTAACATGAAATATTACCACTCGCTACGCGAGTTTACTGATATACTTTTCGCTTATCAACCACGCGGACGGCCTTGCCTTCGCTAACAGGCAGCGTTCCCTTAGGCACGAGCTTGACGATTGGCGTGAGCAGGATTTCGTCCTTCAGCTGGCGGGTGACCTCGCGCTTCAAGTCCTGCAGACGGGCATAATCGTCGGTGAAGAGCTCTTCGAGTTCGACCTCGACGGTCATGTTGTCGTTGTCCTCGTCGGTGGTGAGCGTGATGAGGTAGTTCGAGGCCAATTCCTTGAAGTTCATCAGAATCTTCTCAATCTGGATCGGGAAGATGTTCACGCCGCGCAGCACCATCATGTCGTCGCTGCGGCCCTTCATGCGGTCGATGCGCACGTGGTTGCGTCCACAAGGGCAGGTGCGGCCGAGGACACGGGTCAGGTCGCGGGTGCGGTAGCGCAGCAGAGGCATTGCTTCGCGCTTGATGCTGGTCAGAACGAGCTCGCCGATTTCGCCGTCGGGCACTGGTTCAAGAGTCTCTGGGTCAACGATTTCCACGATGTAGTAGTCCTCCCAGAAGTGTAGGCCGTTCTGCTCCTTGCACTCGAAGCCGACGCCCGGGCCGCACATCTCGCTCATGCCGAACGAGTTGTAGGCCTTCACGCCCAACATGTTCTGGATGCGCTGACGCTGCTCCTCGCTATGGGGTTCGGCGCCGATGGCCAACACCTTCAGCTTGGTGTCCTTTCGCGGATCGACGCCCTCCTGCTGCATCACTTCGTAGAGTCGGGTGACGTACGATGGAACGGCGTGCAATGCCGTTGTGCCGAAGTCCTTCATGAACTTGATCTGGCGCAATGAGTTGCCGGCTGCGGCTGGTACGGTCAACATGCCGAGACGTTCTGCGCCATACTGGAAGCCCAGACCGCCGGTGAACATACCGTAGCCCGATGAGTTCTGGAACACGTCGCTCGGACGCAGACCGACCATCCAGAGGTTACGTGCCACCTGGTTGGCCCACTCGTCGAGGTCGTTCTGTGTGTGCAGGATGACGGTCGGGTTGCCCGTTGTTCCACTCGACGAGTGCAGGCGCACGCAGTCGCGTAGCGACACACACGACAGTCCGAACGGATAGTTGTCGCGCAGGTCGGCCTTGGTCGTGAATGGAATGCGGCGGATGTCGGCCACGGAGTTGATGCTTTCGGGCGTGACGCCGGCCTCGTCCAGTCGTTTCTTATAGATTGGGTTGCTCATGCAGCGTCGCACGGTGTCGCGCAGACGCTCGACCTGCAGGGCTTCAATCTGCTCGCGGGTCATCGTTTCGTGTTCTTTGTCGAAATATTCGCACGAATCGTCTGGTACTGGGAATTTAATCATGGCAATTTAATGTTTAAAAGGGAAGAGAAAAAGGAGTGAAAGAGGAGTGAAAGGGACGTTTGCTGGAGTGGCCAAAAAGTGAGATTCGCTGGGAACAGATTATCCGTCAGTGGATTGTATCGTCCCTTTCTCTCCTCTTTTACTCCCCTTTTACTCCTCTTCGTAGCCCTTGACGGGACTTACTTTACCGCAGCCACACCTGCGTCGAATGCCTTGAGGTTGGCATTGACGATGTCCTCACCCTTGCGGGCAAAGACGGTGGCGATGGCGCTGCGGAGCTGTTCAACAGAGAGAATTTCGAGATATGGGGCAGCCATGCCGAGCAGCACCATGTTGGCACCGCGCATGTTGCCGCAGTCCTTGGCCACGGTCTCGATGTCGAGTTTCTTGACCGATGGCAGCGCGTCGAGTTCGGCGTTGAGGGCAGCCTCGTCGGGATAGTTCGGGATGTTGACGAACGGCTTGCTGCTGGTCACGATGGTGCCCTTGGGCGACAGATATGCCAAGTAGCGCAGGCACTCCATAGGCTCCATCGAGATGATGACGTCGGCGCCGGCCTGCGGGATGAGGTCGCTCCAGATGGTCTCGGTCGAGAGGCGCAGGTTCGACTGGACGTCGCCGCCGCGCTGGCTCATGCCGTGGACTTCGGCCTGCTTGAGGTTGATGCCGGCCTTGGTGGCGGCTTCTCCAATGATTGTTGCGATGCTGAGGATGCCTTGACCGCCCACACCGCACAGGATTATATCTTTTTTCATATAAAAGCTAAGAATGACCCCCTCCCGTCCTCCCCGAGGGGAGGGGTCTGTCCCCTCAGACAAGTTGGGAGAAGAATTCAAGAATAGATTTAACTCAATTATTTGAGAATAGAGGCGACAATCCCCTCCCCTCGGGGAGGTTGGGAGGGGGTCGTTTTTACTTTTGTTTCGCCTTTGCAGCCTCGCGTGCGTGGCGTGCAGCCGTCTGGATGCACTCGCGGCGTGGGATGATGCCGCTCACGCCCTCGTAGGCGATTTCGTCGCGCAGCAGTTGTGCGATGGCC
>CACZAY010000006.1 GCA_902779265.1 uncultured Bacteroidales bacterium
CGCCGAAGTGCAGAAGATCACCGTCAAGGAGCATGGAGGTTCGACATTGGGCGGCCGTCCGGTGTGGTGGGATGCCGATGTGCAGCGCATCAACTACGACAAGCAGGGCCAATACCTGGGCGAATTCATGAGCGACGACAAGATTCTGGTCGTGCTCGACAACTACGAATATTACCTCACCTCGTTCGACGACACGAACCATTACGAGACCAACGTGCTGCGCATCGAGAAGTACGACCCGCACAAGGTCTGGACCATCGTCATGAAGGATTGGGAGACCGGTCTGCACAACCTCAAGCGATTCACGCTCGACGCCAAGCCGACGCGCCAGTCGATGTTGGCCGACACCAAGCGCTTCACCTTCGCCTACCTCACCGACACGCCCTATCCGCGTCTGCGCTTCACCTTCGCCAAGCCCGACGACTTCCGCGCACCGCTGGAGATTGAGGCCGACGACTTCATCGCCGTCAAGAGCGCAGGCACCAAGGGCAAGAAGGTGGCCAACTGGAAGGTGGCAGCCATCGAAGAACTTGAACCGACCAGGCAGCCGGAGGTTGTGTCCGATGGCGCATCGGCCGAAAACAACGAAAATCCCGATGAAAATACTGAAGAAAACGCTCCTGCTGAGCCTGATTCTCTGTTCTGAGTTCAGCCCCGCGATGCTGCCGGCGCAAGACAAGACATCGGCCAATGAGACATTTGAAGAAGAAGTTCTCGCTGGCCATGTCGTTCCTGTTGAAGAACTTCTCGCTGGCCGTGTCAGTGGTGCTAAATCTGTTTATTCGGTCGATGAACCACACCGTCCCGTCACCTCGTCGCTCAGCCTCGGCATCGGCCGCGGAAAGATGCGCGACACGTATCTGACGCCGCTGCTCTATCAGGGCACTGCGCTCGACCTGCACTTCGACCGCTCGCGTGTGATGCGCGGCCTCAAGTGGAGCAACCTGCAGATGGCCGACCTCTCGTTCACCGACGGCGACGACACCGCATCGGGCCTGACTTCGGCCTATGCCTTGCGTCTGCGCTACAGCTTCGCCATGCACAAGTTCTGGCGTTTCCCAACGAGCCTGTCCAACAAAAGCCTTGAGGTCGGCCCCTATTTCGGCATCGACTTCGGCGGCAACTACAACCTGCGCATCGCCAATGGCAACAATCCGGCGACGCTGCGTCTGGCTGAGGGTTTCGGTCTGTCGGCCGCCGCTACGTGGGTTTGCTGGCCGTTCGGCTATCCCTGCCCGGTCAACTTCACGGTGCAGATGCCGCTCATCGGCACTGCTTTCGTGCCCGAATACGGCGCATCGTACTACGAGACGTTCTACCTCGAGACCGCGCCCAACGAGACGACCTTCACATCGCTCCACAACCGCCAGGACCTCACCCTGCGCCTCACGACCGACGTGCCGTTCGCCGTCATCCCGTGGCTGCACAACGGTTCGTCGCTGCGTCTCGGCCTCGGCTATCACATTGAGACAATGGACATTAACGACATCGTCACGCGCTATTCAACGTTCCAGCTGGTCGTCGGCTGGTCGTGGCAGTATCTACCATATAAATATCATCGGCCATGAAGAAAAGACTCCTGAATTTCCTGTTTTTGTGGCCGATGGCATTGGCCGTAACCTCGTGCCTCGACGACGATTCGTTGGCCGAAGACAACACCTACGTGGGCAACTTCGAGGCCTGCTGGACGGCGATGGACGAGCACTACTGCTTCTTCGACGAGAAGGGTGTCGATTGGGATTCGGTCTATCGGCTCTACCAGCCGCTGTTCCGCGACTCGGTCAAAAGCAGTTTCGCCGAGTTCAACCTGATGGCCGACATGCTGGCATCGGTGCGCGACGGCCACGTCAACCTCTACAGCTCGTTCAACACGGCACGCTACTGGAAGTGGTTTGAGGACTATCCGCAGAACTTCGACGCGACGCTGCTCGAACGCTATTATCTCGGCACAAACTACTGGATGACGTCGGGCCTGAACTATTGCCTGCTCTCCGACACCGTGGCCTACGTGCGCTACGCGAGTTTTTCGAGCAGCGTGGGCGAGACCAACCTCGACTACGTGCTGGCTTTGTTGTCCAATGCCAAGGGTCTGATCATCGACGTGCGCGACAATGGCGGCGGCACGTTGACCAATGTAACGACATTGGCCAACCGATTCTGCACCGAAAAGACGCTCTACAGCTACATCAGGCACAAGACCGGCACCGGCCACAACGACTTCTCCGACCCCGAACCGCTCTACCTCGAACCGCAGAAGAACCGCGTCAATTGGGATGCCTCGGCGCAGCCCGTCGTGGTGCTGACCAACCGTTCGTGCTACAGCGCGACGAACTGCTTCGTGTCGGCCATGAAGTCGCTCGACGGCCTGATGACGACCGATTCCATTGGCCGCAAATATCCGAAAATGATCAAGACCATCGGCGACCGCACGGGCGGCGGTGGAGGAATGCCGTTCGAGACGGTGCTGCCCAACAGCTGGGTGTTGCGTTTCTCGGCCTGTCCGACGCTCAATGCCTACAAGGAGAGCATCGAGGATGGCATCGACCCCGACATCCGCGTCGATATGGACAGCGCAAGTGCCTACTTCAACCACACCGACGACATCATCGAGGCCGCTCGCGCGTATATAAAGAAGAACACGCGTGTGAGGTATGTGAAGAAAAAATAGTTTCCTCCTATGCAAATCGTAATTCTTGACGGCCACACGGCCAATCCCGGCGACCTCTCGTGGGACGGACTCAGCACCCTTGGCGAGCTGACAGTCTATGACCGCACGTCGGCCGCAGAGACCGTTCAGCGCGCGCGCAATGCCGAAGTCGTATTGACCAACAAGGTCGTGCTGGGACGCGCCGAAATCGAACAGCTGCCTCGTCTGCGCTACATCGGCGTGCTGGCCACGGGCTACAATGTGGTCGATGTGGACGCCGCCCGTCAGCGTGGCATCGTGGTGACCAATGTGCCGGCCTACAGCACCGAGAGCGTCGCGCAGATGGTCTTCGCGCACCTGTTGGCCGTCACCAACCGCACCGAACACTATGCCGAGGCCAACCGCAGCGGCCGTTGGAGCGCATCGCCCGACTTCTGCTATTGGGATTCGCCGCTCACCGAACTGGCCGGCAAGACCTTCGGCGTCGTCGGCATGGGCAACATCGGAAGTCGCGTAGCAGCCATCGCCAATGCCTTTGCCATGCGCGTGGTGGCCGTGACGAGCAAGCCGGCCGAGCAGCTCCCGCCGTACGTCACAAAGGTTTCGGCCGATGAACTTTGGGCTACTGGCGACGTCATCTCGCTGCACTGTCCGCTGTCCGCCGCTACGCGAAATCTGGTGAACCGCGACACGTTGAGCCGCGTCAAGCCATCGGCCATCATCATCAACACAGGGCGCGGGCCGTTGGTCAACGAGGTGGATATGGCCGATGCCCTCCGCTCGCACCGCCTGGCCACCTATTGCGCCGACGTGATGGGCTGCGAACCTCCATCGGCCACGAATCCGCTGCTCCAGTGCCCGACGGCGCACCTCACGCCGCACATCGCATGGGCATCGACCGAGGCACGCCAACGCTTGGTGTCGGTCGCCACGGCCAACGTGCGCGCATGGGTCGAGGGTCGGCCGCAGAATGTCGTGTAAAAATGCGACATTGGCCAATGAGAAACCAATAATTCACTACTTTTGCGTCTTTTTTTTCACTTTTTGGCCAATTTCCTTGGTCAGCTCAATTTTATCCCTTATTTTTGCCATAGAAAAACATTCACTCGCAACGAGACGCACCATAATTAAAAATCAAATACCAGAAGTCATGACAGAAAAATTTACCATCAACCGCAAGATGACCTCAGGTCTAAGGCCCTGGCTCGCAGCCCTTTTCTGCGTCGCCGCCTTGACCGCGTGCAAGAACAAAGACGGATTCACGGCCTATGACGCCGCTACCGAAATCGCCAAACTCGACCTTGCCGAGGCACAGCCGTTCACCATCGACGTAAACGTGAGAGCAACAGGACAAGACTCCTGCTTCAGTGTTTTTCTGGCCGATGACTTTGTCCACTTCGGCGAGACAGAGCCATGCGTCACCGTCCCCATCACGGGCGAATCATTCCAGATTTCCATTCCATTGAAACGTATGCGTGCCGCACGCATACGCGGTGTGGACGCCACCGGCAACCTGACCGAAACGAGCGCAGACCTTTGGCTTGTACCCGGCGAAACCATCAAAGCCGATGCCTTCAGCAAACAGCTCCATTTCTACTTCAGCGAATCAAAGACCTACAACGACAAGGTAAACCAGAGCGTCGAAGCGCTGCGCAAGGCGACCCGCTACCAGTCTCCCTACCTGCCGGCCATCGAGGGCAAGCGCTGGGAAAATGTCCACTACATCAAAGACGAGAACACAGAAATGCCCGTTCTGGTCATCAAGGAGGTCATCTTCGGCAAGGAGGCAACCGTACTCCGCCTGCTGCCGCCCGACGACAGCCACACGATGAGTTTTGCCAAGGGTTCCTATCTCTCGGACGACAAGGGCCGCAAGTATCTGATGCTCGAGCCCATCTTTGGCAACCTGCTGGAAGACAAGAATCTCGAAGTGAGAGTCTTCGGCGGCTATGTGGCCTACGACCCTGTTCCCGACGATGTCGAGACACTCACCTACCACGACTCCGGCCAGCCCAGACTCTACCGCATCAAGAACGCGGACTGAAAGAAGTCCATTGGCCAAGACCACAAAAAACAATTCCGCCGAGGCGTCAACAACAAGACGCCCCGGCGATATTTTTTGGCAATTTGCAATTCGTATTTAACCCTCAGCTCTTTATCGCACTCCGGATCTGGGCCATATTGCTGCGCGAGACAGGGAGCTGGTCGTTGCAGTGACGGATGACGAGCTGCATCGAGCCCGACTGGGAGATAATCTGCTCAACCTGCTGGAGATTGACCAGGAACGAGCGGTGACAGCGCACAATCATCGTGTAGGGCTGGAGCTGATCCTCCATCTGCCGCAGCGGGACGCGCAGCATCTCGTAGCGCGCCGTGCCATCGACCAGGTGGCAGACCTTGACATAATTGCCGATGGACTCGAGGTAAAGCAGGTCGGCCACATGGAGCGTGACCTGCTCGCTGGTGGTGCCCGTCAGGACGAGGTCGTTGTCGGGATGGGAGGCATTGGCCGATGTCCCACTTCCGCCTTCCAATGCGGCCTGTTCCGTGCGGCTCTGCATACGTTGCAGCTGGTCGTTCAGGAGGCGCGTCTCCTGGAGTTCCATCGTCAGATAGCGGTCGCGGAACTTGAAGCGCCAGTACAGACCGATGAAGAACGAACAGAAGCCGAAGATAATCAGTGTATCGAAGAAATTGGCCAATGACAGACGGTTGCCGGCCACGACATTGCTCAGGACGAAGTGGCGGTACAGGCAGACGAGTGTCGTGATAATCGGCGTATTGACAAACTGGAACAAGCGGTTGCGACGCACGATGAGATGCACGTCACCCTCGAGCGTGGCAGGCTGACGCACGACATACCGCAGGACAAAGTCGCTCAAGGTGCAGGAGACGATGCCCAGCACGGCGACAGCCAGCACGTGGACATAGGCCATGAACCGAAGTTCACCGAGGCCGAAAGGCTTGAAAATGGCAACGACCAGCATCGCAAACAGCGTGCCGACCAACCTCATGCCGAATGTTTTAAATCTTCCATTATTCATAATCCGCGCGCAAAGATACGAAAATTCCGGCACATTCGCCCCACCATCGGCCAAATATTTCGCCATCCGTCACATTTTCGTGCCGTTCGTCCCAGAAATTTGCCCAATCGGCAGACCCTCCGTAAATTTGCAGCCCGAATCCGAGAGGATTGTGATATCGGCCAATGGAATAGCAATGGACATCGGCCATAAATAAAAAAAGAACTTATCCAACATTTGCAACCTTTGTGCAAAAAGAGTGCTTTAACTTTGCACGAAAATTTATCATGCTCGAAAAAAATGAAGAAGTTTTTTGCGTTACTAATCATTTTCCTGACGACGACCTGTGGAGGTGAGGTATCGGCCAATGTAATTTCCGGTACCATCACCGACCGCCGCGGCGGGACGATTCCATTCGTCTCGGTGGCGGAAAAGGGCACGACCAACGGCACCATCTCGGATGCCGACGGACGCTTCAACATCGCCGTGCGCCGACTGCCCGTCACATTGTCATTCAACTGCGTCGGTTTCAACACAGTTGAAAGGACATTGGCCAACGAAGAGGACGGAATCACCGTCCAGATGGCCGAAGACGCCGAACAGCTTGACGAGGTGCAGGTCGTGGCCCGAGGCCGCAGTCGCGCCGACAACGTCATCATCGGCGTGGAGAACATACAGATGGCAGAGATGGCCAAGGTCCCCGCACTGATGGGCGAACGCGACGTCATCAAGTCCATCCAGCTGCTGCCCGGCATCAAGAGTGAGGGAGACGGCTCGTGCGGATTCCAGGTGCGTGGCGGCACGGCAGTACAGAACCTCGTACTCCTCGACAACGCCACCATCTACAACGCCGGCCACCTGATGGGCGTCTTTTCGACCTTCAACGACGACGCCCTGACCAACGCCTCGCTCTACAAGGGCGCGATTCCCGCGCAGTTCGGCGATGCAGCCTCATCGGTCTTTGACATCAAGACACGCAGCGGCGACATGCAGGAGTATTACGGCAACGTGTCAATCGGCCTGCTCTCGTCAAAGTTTGCCATCGACGGCCCGATCGTGAAGGACAAGGCATCGTTCTTCCTGGCCGCCCGGCGCACCTACTTCGAGATTTTCCTGAAGCCGACCAAGAAGTACCGCGACAAGGTGATGAACTTCTATGACATCAACACGAAGGTCACCCTGCGTCCCTCGCAACGCGGCATCATGAACGTCATGTTCTTCCGCGGACGTGACAACATGGACATGGGCAACCACATCGCCGAGATGCACTGGGGCAACACTGCCGCTACGGCCGATTATCTGCATAGCATTGGCCAATGCCTCACGCTCAAGACCTCGCTCATCTACAGCCAGTACGACTTCATCGAGTCGATGGACGTGCTGAAGGTCAAGGAGAGCTTCGACAGCTACCTGCGCCACCACACCGTGCGCGAGGATGTGACAATAACGCCATCGGCCAACCAGAAAATCGCCATCGGCCTGCAATATGACCACATCAACCTCAAGTCGGGCGAGATGAAGATGAGCAACGGACTGGTGGAACGCGAGATGCGGCGCGGTGACGAACTGTCGTTCTGGGTGGCCGATGAATGGTCTCCTGCCGATGGTGACGTGGAGCTTTCGGCCGGCGTGCGCGGCGTGATTTTCAAGGCATTGGACAATGACCGCAGAAAACAGTTTACAAGTGTCGAACCGCGCTTCAGCCTCAAATGGCGGCTGAACGACGACCAGAGCCTCAAGGCGGGCTACTGCCGCTCGTCACAGCACGTGCAGACCATCCTGGACAACGGGCTTTCATCGCCCATCGGACGCGCAGTCATGGCCGGCAAGGGCATCAGCCCGATGCAGTCGGACCAGGTGAGCCTGGGCTACGTGGCCGAGACATCGGACAAGAAATACGAATTCTCGGCCGAGACGTACTACAAGAAGATTGCCAATGTCTATGACTACAAGGACGGCAAGCACCTGGGTGCGGACATCGCTTTGGAGACGCTCATCCTGAACGGCCGGGGACGCTCATACGGCGTGGAGATGCTGGCCAAGCGCAATATGGGCCGGCTGACGGGCTGGGTGTCGTACACGCTGTCGTGGGTCGAAAACAAGGTGAAGGGCATCAACGGGGGACGCTGGTACACGGCGCCGAATGACCGCCGCCACGACATCTCGATTGTCGCCATGTATGACCTGGGGAACGACTGGGATCTGTCGGCCACATGGGTCTTCACCTCGGGACAGGCACTGACCGCCCCGAGCGCGAAATATGAACTCGACGAATGGACGCACTATTATTATGCCGAACGTAACGGCTACCGTGCCCCTGCCTACCACCGCATGGACATCGGCCTCAATAACACCAAGGAGCGCACCCACTACACGCGCATCTGGTCGTTTGGCATCTATAACCTTTATAACCACTATAATCCATATATAATTACCTTCGAGAATGATGACGAAAAGGTGACCGGAACTCGTACAGAGCAGGTTTCCCTTTTCGGCATCATCCCCTCGGCTTCGCTGACGGTGAAGTTCTGAGTATTGTATAAAGAGTAATGAATGACGCTATGAAGAATTTCCTGTATTTCAGCATATTGGCATGGGCCACCTCCCTCATCTCCTGCACGAAGGAGATTGAACTGGACTATCACGACATCGAGCCGGTGCCCGTCATCGAAGGCCTGCTTTCGGCCGACCGCACGGAGGTGCGCATCACCCGCACGCGCAACATGGACGACTCGGTCAAATCGGCCGGCATCGAGGTCGATCGGGTGGAGATTATTTCGGCCAATGGACTTGCCACAACCCTCAACTACCAGAGCGACGGATTCTACCGTCCGGCATCGGCCATCACCCTCAACGACGGGGAGACCTACACGCTGCGAGTCACGATGGACGGTGTGACCTATACGGGCGAATCGACGCTCCAACCGGCCATCCAGATTACCGAGCCCGAGTTTCTGTGGGCCAACCTGATGGACTGGATGCAGGTCATGGAATTTGAGACCATCAATGTGGCCGATGACGCCGAGGTGTACGGCTGGATACGCATCTACCGCAACCGCGAACTGTATTTCGCCGATGTGGGGCGCATCAAGGGCAACTCGCCGATTGACATCGGCCTCTATTATGACAGCGACATGGAGCTGGACGAAGAGATGATCCTCTACAACGGCGACACGCTCGCGCTGGAGGTGCGCACCATAGACCTCGATGTCTATAACTATCTGGCCGAATACAACTCGACAAAGATGAACCCGGAACAGTTCTTTACGCCTTCGGTCGAGGGGAAGGTCTGTCTGGGCTACTTTGCGGCCTACAGCAGCGTCTCGCACGAAATCATCTACCGGAAGACGCCGCACGAGTGATGGACATTGGCCAATGCCCATCGGACAAAAAACAACCAAAAACACGGAAGACTATGGAACAGAAATTCTGCCAGAGCTGCGGAATGCCGCTTACGCCCGAGGTGCTCGGAACGGAAGCCGACGGCTCGAAAAATGAGGAATATTGCATCTACTGCTACAAGGACGGGGCCTTCACCGGTGATTTCACAATGGAGGAGATGGCCGACTTCTGTGCGCAGTTTGTCGATGACTTCAACAAGAACGCGGGCCAGAACCTGAGCCGCGAGGAGTACAGGAAGATGCTCCTGCAATACTATCCCAACCTGAAGCGTTGGAGGCTGCCAGCCGACAAGCTGCCTCACGCCACATCGCCCATCAAGCAGCAGTTCATCGACGAAGTCAATGCACTCGCCGTCAACGGGATGCCAAGGATTGACAACCTCTTCGTGCTGCAAGGCTCGTTCATCAACCAGACGTACCACATCAACGGCAACGCGGTCAAGCTGTTGGACGACAACGCCTCCTACTGGGGCACACAGGTCGAGAAGGGTGATGGCCGATGCTTCGGCGTGGCCTGTGACGAGAACTACATCCTCGTGTGCGAATACGGCAAGGACGGCGCCGATGCCGAGATTGTCGTCTTCAAGCGGCGGAAATGAGGGAATCCATCATCATCTACGGCAGCCGGTACGGCACTGCGCGCCGATATGCCGAAAGGTTGGCCGAAATGACGGGCATCAGGTGCATTGGCCATAAAGACCTGAAAAAGGCCGATGACTACGGGCGCATCATCTACGTGGGTGCGCTGTATGCCGGCAGCGTATTGGGATTAAAGGCATTGGCCAATGAACTTTCCGACCAGGAGCTCATTATCGTCACCGTCGGTCTGGTTGATCCGCAGGATGAGGCCAATGTCCGATACATCCGCCAGAACATCAGGTCGCAGATTCCGGCGCGGCTGTACGACGAGCGGAGGATTTTCCACCTGCGCGGTGCCATCGACTACGGCACGATGGGATTGAAACACCGGCTCATGATGGCGTTCATGCACAGCCGGTTGGCCAAGATGCCGGAAGACAAGCTCAACGCCGAGGCGAGAGTCATTCTGGAGACCTACGGGAAGAGCGTGGACCTGACGGACTTTGAGGGTCTGGACAAGATAAAAGAGTTGATTATATAAGAAACGGGAGCCTGCGATCATCCGCAGACACCCGTTTTTTTAATGGTTGATTGTTCTGTCGTTTTTGGCCAATGCCTCACTCCACCCGAATGATGTAGGTCTGGATGTGGCCCAGGTCCAGCAGTGCCTTCGCGTAGGCGCGCAGCGAGGTCGGCGTCAATGAATCTTGCGCGACGACCGGCGTGATGAGGGCCGATGCCACGAGCAAAAGGAGCAGTAAACGGAAGTGTTTCATGATGGAATCGGATTGTCTTGTGTTTTCATCCGTCGGCGAAGATAACGCATTGGCCGCACATACACAACTCTTTACAGCGAAAATCAGGCAATTTCATCGGCCTATTTTTACCCCCCCCCATTTTGCTATCTACGGATTACAGAATCAAGATATTTTGGGCCGATGGAACTCCATTGGCCAACATCAAAAGCGGCATGGTTTCGACCCCAAACGGACAAAAAACGGCCCGACTCTTGGCCAAATCGAAAAAAGTGAGTATTTTTGTGGCCGATAACCCTTAACCATCCAGAAAAATGAAAAACTTCATCCTCCTCATCGCACTTTCGATGCTCATCGGCCTGGACAGCTGGGCCCAGAGCAGCAACGCCATTGGCCAAGAACCCCGACTCACCTACGTCATGGAACTGAAAGTGACCTGCGACGCACCCTTCTCCTGCGGCAAGACATCGCGCGGCGAACGGGTCGTCATCCCCATCACGGGCGGCACCTTCGAGGGACCAGAACTGCGCGGCACAGTCTTGAGCGGAGGCGCTGACTATCAATACGTTGACCCACAGACGCGGCGCACAGAACTGGAGGCCATCTACTGCATCCGCACGGACGACGGCGTCAGCATTCACGTGCGCAACTGCGGTATTCTGTGTATGGCCAATGGCGCTGCGCAGCCCTATTTCCGCACCGCGCCACGATTTGAAGCCCCACGCGACAGCCGCTACAACTGGCTGAATGACGCCGTTTTCATCTGCGTTCCCGCTGTGGCCGATGGCTACATCTCGCTCAAAGTCTGGAAAGTGGAGTAATGGCCAATGCCCCTCTCACAAAACAAAAGTTCCGCAAGCCACTGACTTGCGGAACTTTCCGTTTCTACCAGGAGAGAGAAAATCGTCGACAAATCCAGCAAACGTCCCTTTCACTTCCCTTTTCACTCCCCTTAATTTCCCTTATCTTCCCTTCATTCCTCAATCGCATCCTTCAGGACGAGGCCGGCAAGCATGAAGCCGAAGATGGCCGTGATGTGGGCCAATGTTCCATTGATCTGCGCCTTCGACGAACACCACTCGTGATTCAGCAGCGAGGGGTCGCCCGGTCCGACCTTGGCCTTGGGACACATACACTGCTCCGTGCCGCAGGTCGCATTGTGCCCCTTGTTGGTGAGCAGCTCGTCCGAATAGACACACTGGAACTTACGCTTCGGGAACTGCTTGTCACGCTTGAACCGGTTGCGCAGGGCGCGGGCCAACGGATCGCCCGTCACATGCCAGAATTCGGCCACCTTGATGCGCGTCGGGTCAAGTTTGAGCGCCGCGCCCATCGACGAGAAGAAGCGCACACCTCGGGCCGCCGTTGCCATCTGGATCAGCAGGGCCTTGTCCTTGAGCGAGTCGATGGCATCGATGACATAGTCGTAGTCCTCGATATGGAACGAGGCGGCCGTCTCCTCGGTGAAGATCTGTTGCAGGGCGGTGATTTCGGCCGATGGATTGATGCTCAACAGCCGCTCGCGCAGGGCATCGACCTTGACCTGGCCGATGGTCTGCGTCGTAGCCATGAGCTGACGGTTCACGTTGGTGATGCAGACACGGTCGGAATCGACAATCGTGAGATGGCGGATGCCACTGCGCACGAGGCTCTCAGCGCACCACGACCCGACGCCGCCCACGCCGAAGATGATGACCCGCTTCGACAGGATGCGGCCGTGCGCCTCGTTGCCAATGAGCAGTTCCGTACGGCGGAAGATGGCCTGTTCCATCGTAGTACGCGGACGCGTGGATGAGTTGTTTTCTTGCATGTTGGGTGCTGTTTCGTGAAAAATCGGCCGCAAAGGTACGCATTTTTTACTGTGTATGAAAGGTTTTCGGGGAAAATCCTTACCTTTGCCGTCGAAAAAACATCGCACATGGACACAATCGCCCCTTTCAGTTCTCCGCTCTATGTCATGGCCAAGCCCGCCGGCTCGTCATGCAACCTCGCGTGCCGCTACTGCTACTATCGCGAGAAGTCGCGGCTCTACGACGGGGCACAGGGCGGCAGCCGGATGATGGCCGATGCCACGCTGGAGAGGTTCATCGGCCAATATATCGAGGCCCAGACCACACCGCAGGTGCTCTTCACGTGGCACGGCGGCGAGTCGCTGATGCGCCCCATCGCCTTCTACCAGCGTGCCCTCGAACTGCAACGCCGCTACGCGCGCGGCCGGCAGGTGGACAACTGCATCCAGACCAACGGCACTCTGCTCAACGACGAGTGGTGCCGCTTCCTGAAGGACAACGGCTTCCTGGTGGGCATCTCGATCGACGGCCCGCAGGAGTTCCACGACCCGTACCGCCGCGACCGCAAGGGCCGACCCTCGTGGGCCGAGGTGATGCGCGGCATCGGCCTGCTGGAGAAACATGGGGTCGAGTGGAACGCATTGGCCGTCATCAACAACCTGAACGTGGGCCATCCCGTCGAGTTCTACCGCTTCTTCAAGGGCATCGGCTGCCGTTTCCTGCAATTCACGCCCGTGGTGGAGCGCACCGTCACGCGTGCCGATGGACTGACGCTGGCGCCGGGCATGAGCGAGGGCGGCGAGGTGACGGCGTTTTCGGTGCGGCCGGAGGAGTGGGGCGAGTTCCTGTGCGGCGTGTACGACGAGTGGGTGCGGCGCGACGTGGGGCAGCTCTACGTGCAGCTCTTTGACGCGACGCTGGCCAATTGGGTGGGCGCGCCGGCCGGCATCTGCACGCTCTCGCCCTCGTGCGGTCATGCGGCAGTGATTGAGGCCAATGGCGACGTCTATGCCTGCGACCACTTCGTCTATCCCGAATACCAGCTGGGGAACATCGGCCAAAAGACCCTCACCGAGATGATGCTCAGCCCGCAGCAGCGCGACTTCGGCCGCAGGAAGATTGGAGCCCTGCCACGCCAGTGCCGCGAGTGCGAGTTTCTGCCGGCGTGCTACGGTGAGTGCCCGAAGAACCGTTTCGTGCGCGACCGCTACGGCGAACCCGGGCTGAACTACCTGTGTGCGGGCTACCGCAGGTTTTTCGAGCATGTGGCCGGCGATATGGATTTCATGGCCAATGAACTTGCGGCGCATCGGCCACCCGCCAACATCATGCGCATGAAAAAATGAGCCGTTTTCCGCCACAATTGAAATATTTTCGCTATCTTTGCGTTCTGAAAAGGCCGAGGGAAGGACAAAAGCGTCGTCCCTGTCACTTCCTTTTCACTTCATTGTCAATTCTGTCAATTCCTTTCAAAAATGCGCCTGCGCCTCCTTCTGACCAGTCTTCTGTGCTGTCTATGGCCGATGGTCCTCGTCTCCTGTCATGACGAGGACGTCTCCACCAGCCCCAGCGACCAGCCGACGCTCTCGACCGATACGCTCCACATAGGCATGCTCCTCACCGACAACAGCAGCCAGACCTACCAGGTGAAGCTCTACAACCGCTGCGGCAGCGACCTGCAGCTCACGTCGGTCTCCCTGCGCGGCGCATCGGCCAGCCACTTCCGCATGAACGTCGATGGCATGAAAGGGACGGCGTTCACCCACAGCGACCTGCTCCGCATCGCACGCGGCGACTCGATGTTCATCTTCGTCGAGGCCACATTCCCGAGCGAAGGCACATCGGCCACCACCCTCCACACCGACTACATCGACGTGGAGTGCAACCGGCGCACGCAGACCATCGTCCTCGATGCCGAGAGCAAGGACGTCGTGAAACTGCGCGGGATGGTCTTGGCCAATGACGCGACATGGGCCCACGGCACCGAAGTGCAGATCTACGACAGCCTGGTCATCCCACGCGGCGTGACACTCGCCATCGGCGACAGCTCGACGCTCTACCTGCACGATAAGGCCGAAATCCTCGTGCGCGGCACGTTGCGCTGCGAGGGGACATTGGCCAACCCCGTCATCCTGCGCGGCGACCGCACGGACCGGATGTTCGACAACCTGCCCTACGACAACCTGCCGTCCCAGTGGGGCGCACTCCGCATCGACAGCACGGCCCACGGCTGCCTCTTCCGCCACACCGACATCCACGGCCTGGCCGACGGCATCGTGATCGACTCGACCGATGTCACGTTCGACGCCTGCCGCCTGAAGAACAGCGACGGCGACCTCGTGTCCAGCCGTATGGCGCGGCTCACCCTGCGCAACTGCGAACTGAGCAATGCGGCCGGTGCCCTGCTGAACATCTGCGGCGGGTGGAACGAGGTGACGCACTGCACATTGGCCAACTACAACTTCGCCGCCGTCGTGACGCGCCCCGCGCTCTGTCTGGATAATTTCTCGGCCGATAGCGAACGAGTGCAGCCACTCCACGAGTGCACCATTCGCAACACACTCATCTGGGGCCGATGGAATGATCCTGACGTCAGCCTCCCGGAGAAAACGGCATTGGCCGGCGACATCACCCGATACCGCTTCGACCACTGCCTGCTGTTGGCCGATGGCACGGACGACGACAAATTCATCTCCACGGTGTGGAACCAGGATCCGCTCTTCGCCGTGACCGATGTGGAGAACTACACGTTCGACTTCCACGTGCAGGAGGGCTCGCCGGCCATCGGTGCGGGTGCGGCCGACAGCACCGGCATCTGTCCCACCGACCTCGACGGCAAGATGCGCGCGTCCGATGCGCCGACCATCGGGTGCTATGAATATTGAAGACGGCCCCACCCCCGACCCCTCCACAAGGGAGGGGAGTAGTCAGCTCATACGGATACACATCGGTTTTCGTGTTTTTCGTGGTTAAATCCATCGGCCAAAAATATTTTCGTGTTTTTCGTGCATTTCGTGGTTAAATCACATCGGCCAAAAACATTTTCGTGTTTTTCGTGCCTTTCGTGGTTACAAAAAATAAAGTGGTTACATAAATTCATAAAAATATATAAAATATGGCAACATTTCCGAAACAAACCTACGTCGAGCGCCGTGAGCGCCTGGCCAAGACACTGGGCAGCGGCCTGCTGCTCTTCCTGGGCAACAACGTCGCCTCGATGAACTACCGCGACAACAACTATCCGTTCCGTCAGGACAGCACGTTCCTCTACCTCTTCGGTCTGGACTACGAGGGTCTGGCCGCCGTCATCGACATCGACAATGCGCGCACCATCGTCTTCGGCGACGAACTGACCATCGACGACATCGTCTGGACCGGCCCGCAGCCCACATTGGCCGAAAAGGCAGCCAGCATCGGCGTGAGCGAAACAAGGCCATTGGCCGAACTGGAGAAGTATGTGGCCAATGCCATTGGCCAACACCAGCCCATCCACTTCATCCCGCCCTACCGCGCCGACACGCTGCTGTGGATTCAGGACCTGCTGGGCGTCAAGGTGGGCGGACTGGCCGGAGACGCCTTCGTGCGGCCTATGGAGGTCGCTGTGCCCTCGCTCCAGCTGGGCTATGCATTGGCCGACATGCGCAACCACAAGAGCGACGAGGAGGTGGCCGAGATTGCACGCGCCATCGACGTCACCGTCGCGATGCACGAGACGGCCATGCGCATCGTGCGCCCCGGAATGCACGAACGCGACATCAACGCGGCCGTGATGCAGGTGGCATTGGCCAATGGCTATTTCTACTCCTTCCCGACCATCGCCACAAGCCACGGCGAGACACTCCACAACCACGGCTATGTCCACACGTTGCAGGACGGCGACATGCTCCTGCTCGATGCCGGCGCCGAGAGCCTGGGCCACTACGCCGGCGACTGCACATCGACGATGCCCGTTGGCCAAAACTATACAGCCCGCCAGCGCGAGGTCTATGACATCCTCTACGGGACCTACGACGCCATCACGCGCATGATCCGCCCCGGCGTCACCTACACCGAGTGCCATGTCCAGGCCTGGGCCCACATTGCCGAGGGTCTGAAGCAGCTCGGCCTCATGCAGGGCGACCCGATGGAGGCGGCCAATGCAGGTGCCGTCGCGCTCTTCATGCCCCACGGACTGGGTCACATGATGGGACTCGACGTCCATGACATGGAGAACTACGGCGAGGTCTATGTCGGCTATCCGCGCGGCGTGCAGAAGGACACCCGCTTCGGCTTCGCAGCCCTGCGCCTGGGCCGCGCCCTCGAACCCGGCTTCGTCTTCACCGTCGAGCCCGGCATCTACTTCATCCCCGAGCTCATCGACCAGTGGCGCGCCGCCGGCAAATTCCGCGAGTTCATCAACTACGATCGCCTGGAGGCCTACCGCGACTTCGGCGGCATCCGCAACGAGGAGGACTGGCTCATCACGGCCAACGGTGCACGCCGCGTGGGCCGCAAGAAACCGGGCAGCGTGGAGGAAATCCTGGCCATGAAGGGATAGACATTGGCCAAAATCTCCCTCATTGAGGGACAAAATCACCAAAAAATCTCCCTCATTGAGGGATTTTTTCCATCGTCCACATCCGTACCATAGGGACAAAATCGCTTATTGCGGTAAGCGATTTTCAAACAAAAAAGGTCACTGCGTTAAGCGAAATTCAACGGAAATCGCTCAATGAAGTGACCTTTTTTGTAAAATAAGACAATGAAAAGTGATGAAATTTGCAAAATAAGACAATGAAAGCAGCCAAAAAGTGTAAAATAAGACAATAAAATGGTCTGAAATTTGTAAAATAAGACAACCACCGCTATCTTTGTACCCAAAAATAATGAAGAATCCATGAAACAAAACAAAGAAATAAGAGCAATAGACAAAAGACAACTTGAACAGATTTTTTCCGACCAACAGGAGGAGCTACAAGACAAACGTTCAAAATACTTTTGTACACGCAAGGAAACAAATCTGATAGACTTGAGCAGCCCCCAGGCCCAGGTAGTCATTGGTGTCAGGCGTAGTGGAAAATCAACGATGTGCTTTCAAGCGCTTGAAAAAGCGGGAGTGACCTATGCTTATGCCAACTTTGATGATGAACACCTGATTGGCATGAGTTCGGACCAGCTGAATGACGTTCTGGAAGTTCTGTATAAAATATACGGCAATTTCTCCTATCTATTTCTCGATGAAATTCAAGACATAGAGGGATGGCATCTGTTCGTAAACAGGTTATTAAGGAAAAATATCCACATCATTATAACAGGGTCCAATGCAAATCTTCTCAGTTCGGAACTTGCAACCTACCTGACAGGAAGAAACAAAGAAATCAATTTATATCCGTTCTCTTTTTCCGAGTATTGTGAATTGAAAAAAGTTGATCAAGTCAGCATTTCGACCAAAGCTGAGGCTTTTCGAAGAGCAGTATTCGACGATTACTTGAAGGGTGGCGGTTTTCCAGAAAAATTCGCCATGGCAGACAGTTCTTCATACGTTTCGGGGTTAGTCAAGAACATTCTTGTCCGAGATATCGAACAACGGCATGGAATAACGTGGACTGATGCCTTTGAACGTATGGCAAACCATCTGCTGAACATCTCTCCGGCAATTGTCAACATCCCCGACTTGGCCGAATTGTTTGGATTCAAGTCGAATGCGACAATACGTAACTACATCAAATATCTGAAGGATTCATTTGTGCTTATCGAAGTACAGAAATTCTCACCCAAGAGCCGCCAACGTGTCACGCAAGAAAAAGTATATGCAGTGGATGTTGCCATGATGGACGAACGAGAAAATGCATTCGCCGGTGAAAACCTCGGCTGGAGATTGGAGACTATCGTACTGATTGAATTGAAAAGGCGCTGCAAGTTGAGCGGACTTGACGTTTACTATCTGGCGGACAGATCTTACGAATGTGATTTTGTCCTGTGCAAAGGAAATGTCATCCAACAGGCCATACAGGTTGCATACGACATCTCATCGGACAAAACCAGAAAGAGAGAAATAAACGGATTGCTTGCCGCCGCAAAAAAATCAGGCTGTAAGGACCTGCTTCTTTTGACCGACCATCATTTCGAAGACCTTAAAATCGGAGATCTCGACATCAGGATTAGACCTGTATATAACTGGTGCATCGGCATAGAATAACCCCCCAAAAAACAATTCCGCCGTCAACCCAATCCAGAGTTGGCGGCGGAATCGCGTGTATAGTTGTGTTTTATTGGCCAATGCCCTTTGCTCACCGCATCATCGTCTGCAAGGCCTGGACGCCCTGGTGGTTGATGTCGAGCGCCTGCAGTTCGGCGAGGAACCGTGCGGCCTTGTCACATTGGCCAAGACCCAGATAACCCAGTGCCAGCATGTACTTGCAGTGGATCACATTCTTGCGGTCGAGCGAGTCGTCCCAGATGAGCAGGTCCGGCAGCGAGACGGCGAAGTAGTCCATCGTCTGGTGCTCAAAGAGATGCTGCTTGCCGTAGTTGAGCAGCTTGTAGAACTTGCCATGAGCCGCAGCCGTATTGCCCAGCTTCTGGAGCGCGAGGCCCTGATAGAAAATCTTGTCGGGCTTGGCGTCGTTGTAATACATCGCGGCAGCAGGCTCCAGATTGCCCTCGGCAGCCTTTTCCCAGCACTCGCGGGCCTTGTCGCGGTCGCCTCGAGCGTCGTAGGCACATCCCAGGAAGTAGTAGAAATCCTGCTCCTGCGCACCGTAGAGTTTGCCCTCGCCCAGGTGTTCCGGATATTCCAGACATTGGCCGAGCAGGATGATCGCCTTGTCAAGCTGCGCGCCCTGCGGATGCGCTGAGTTGAGAATCTCCTTGGCCAATTCCACACGGCTGAACTGATACTGCGCGGGCACCTTTCCCTCGCCGCCTTCCCACGGATGGAACTGGTGGGCATCGAGCTTGGCCAATGCCTCTTCGTAGCGGCCCAGCTGGTTGAGCAGGGTGATCTCTTCGAGCACGAGGTCATCACGTTGGCCAATGAGCTTCGGATAACGCTGGAGGAACGCAAGCCGCTCGGCATGAGGCTTCTGCAGACGCTTGTACAGCTGGTCGAGCTCCATCAGGATGCGGCTGTCCGACTCGTCGAGATGGAAGGCACGCTCCATACATTCGAGCGCCTCCTGTTCGCGGCCCTGCTTGTTGAAGCGGGCCAGGGCGAGGTTGCGCCACACGGTCGGGAATCCGGCGTTGAGTGCGGCCGACAGTTCCCAGTTCTCGATGGCGAGGTCATACTGCCGCTTGTCGTAGTAGAGACAGCCCAACAGATAGGCCGCCTTGCTCCTCACCATCTCATTGTCAGCGAGTTTCGCACGGTTGAGCGCGACGACATCCTCCAGCCGGTTGGGGAAACACAGCTCGACCGACACCTCCTCCGCCCGGGCATAGTCGCCCATGTAGAAGTAGGTCATGGCCGATGTCGCGTGCTCGCCCTCGGCAATCGCCCAGATGGCCGATGCCTCCTGCCACAATCCGGCCTGCACATAGTCGAGGGCCAGTTCGTCGTAGTTGGCCGATGACTGGCGCATCAGCCGCTTGAGCTCGTCGAGCGAGGCCGTGTCATTGGCCAACAGATACTGCTCGTAGCGGCAGCCATAGTTGAAGCGGTCGATGGCGAGCGATTCGGTGATCCAGGCCAATGCCTCGTCGCGGCGGCCCAGCTTGCGCAAGACGGTGGCGTGCAGGGCACGGGCCTTGTGGTTGTGGCTGTTGGCGATGAGGGCGCGGTCCAGCTCATCGAGGGCGTCATCAAGACGGCCGTCACCCAGGCTGATGCAGGCGGCCTCCAGATAGGCGGCATCGGCCCAGCCCTTGTTCCACGTGGCCTTCCAGAACAGCTCGTATGCCTCCGTGTATTTGCTGCTTGCACATGGGCCGTTTTCACCCTTCTCGTTCAAGGCCTGGAATTTCAGGGCCAATGCGAGGTTGAAGATCGGCTCGCCGTCATAGGGGTTCGGGTTGCGCTTCTGCCAGACCTTCACCGCGCGGCGCAGGTAGGTCTCGGCCTTGTCGAAGCGGCCTCGGCGCAGGTACCACAGGCCCATCTGGTTCAGGCAGCGCACGTCGTTCGGGTCGCGGCGCAGGGCCTCCTCGTAATAGTCGAGGGCCGACCATGTGGCGTGGCGGTACTGCTCCAGGTGCAGGCCGGTGAGGTAGAGCTGGTCGTTGGTCTTGGTGTCCGATGGTGGCAGTGCGGCCTCGGCGGCGTCGGGGATAGGACGGATTTCGTCGGGTTCGGCGTGCCAGGCGAGACGTTCGCCCACATGGAGCGTCAGCCCGTCAAGCGGCGTGCCGGCCACGTCAATCTCCTGTTCGAAGACGGCCTCGGGCGAGAGGGCAACGACCTGATTGTAATATTCTTGGCCAATGTCGCTGCGGAGCACGATGCGCGCCTCACGCTTGCTGGTGGCGAGCACCTTGACGAGCGCCTTGCCATTGGCCATAATCTCAATATTGACGATGAAGTCGCGTGAGGCCTGCTTGACGACACCCAACTCGCGGTAGGGCATGAAATATTGCGTGAACTGCTTCTCCTCGTAGGGCATGAGCCACGTGAAGTCGGGCTGGTTTTCGGTATAGACGCCGGCCATCAGCTCGATGTATGGGCGGAAACCCTCCTTCAACTGCCGGCTGATGGTCGCAAACTGGAAATCGTCTGCGCCATTGGCCAAAGCCCCATCTTCTATTTTGTCGGTGAGATTCCTGTCCCACGCGCGGCCGAAGTCGCCGTTGCCCCACGTCCACTGCTTCTTGCCGGGCGAGAAGTGATGTGAGGCGACGTGGAGCATTCCGCCCTTCGTGTCGTTCTCATATCCGCCCTCGAAGTCGTACTTGGAGTTGACCGCCATATACGACGTGGGCACCTTGATATTCTTATAGTTGGAGATATCCACACCGGCGGAATAGTCCATCTTGTAGTAGGTGCCCGTCGCGATGGGGAACGAACTGACGGCGCGCTTGCCGTGGTCGAAGACGGCATTCACATCGGGCGGGAAGACGCTCTGGTAGGCGTCGTTGACCTCCACGGCAGGATTGGCCCACCAGAGGAACGTCTGTGGCATCGGGGTGCGGTTGTAGAGGCGCCCCTTGATTTCCAGATAGGCGCAGCCCGGACGCAGCGTGAAGCCCGCCATGCCCTTCTGGTGGAACATCCGCTCCATCTCGTTGACCCACACCGTGACGCTGCCGTCGGCATTCTCTTCGATGTCGCAATCGACAGGGAGATAAGTTGATGGCCGATGGTGTTGTGGCCAATTGAACTCGATGCCGCCCGAAATCCATGGGCCGGTCAAGCCCACAAGAGCCGGCTTGATGACGTGGTTATAATAGACGAAATGACGTCGCTTGATCTTGTCATAGGCCATCTGGATGCGGCCGCCCAGTTCGGGCAGGATCATCACCTTGATGTATTCGTTTTCAAGCCACACGGCATGCCATTCCTTGTCCACCTTCTCGTCGCTGATCGACTCGATGACAGGATAGGGATAGACCACGCCCGATGAACCCTGATAAACGCGCTTCTCCAGGAAAATGGGATTCTTCTCCGGCTTACCCACCTCATAAGTAGGTATCGTCACTGTTTCTCTCCAAGCTTTTACCATAATTTGTAGTAGATTAGACTCCTCGTCCGACCTCCCCGACGGGAGGGGATGGAAGTTTTGAAATCACGGAGTAATATTTTTAATTCTATTCAAGTTTTGCGTTTTGAAGGAAAGTGAAAATTAAATGAATTGACAAAGAAGTGAAAGGTTCCTCGCAATACCTGCCCGAAGTTTTTCGGAACTTTCTGTATTGTCCCTTTTACTCCTTTTTTTCAGCCCTTCACTGCCTTCAATCGGAATAATATTTATCATTTAATATTTTGAAATCAATCTGTTCATTTCTCGAACAGATTGGTTTCCAGCTCCTCCAGCGACTTGCCTTTCGTCTCCGGCAGGCGCAGGTAGAAGAACGTGAAGCCCAATGCGCAGATGACGGCATAGACCCAGAACGTGCCACTGCTGCCCAACGTAGCGTTGAGCGTCGGGAACGAATAGGTCAGGGTCGTGCAGCCCGTCCACAGCGCGAAGGTGCAGGTCGCCATCGCCACGCCGCGCACACGGTTCGGGAAAATCTCCGAGAGCAGCACCCACGTCACCGGCCCGAGCGTCATGGCATAGCACGCAATGGCGGCCACCACCAGAACGACCATAAAGAAGCCCGTCACGCCGGCATAGTAGCACGCACCGAGCGTCAAGTAGATGATGCCCAATCCCCCGGCACCGAAGAGCATCAGCGAACGGCGGCCCCAACGATCGACCACATAGAGCGCCACGACCGTGAAAATGACATTGGCCACACCCGTAATCACGATATTGAACAGCACGTCGCCCACGCTATAGCCGGCCGCGGCGAAAATCTCCTGCGCATAGTTGAAAATCACGTTCGTGCCGCACCACTGCTGGAAGACCGCCACGATGATGCCCAACGTCAGCACGGCCGCAAACCTCCGGCTGAAGAGCGCGCGCAGGCCGCCCTTGGTCTCTGTGTCATTGGCCAATGCCGTTGCGCGGATATTCGAAAGCTCAGCCTTGGCATACTCCTCACCGCCCACGCGGGTGAGCGTCTTCAGGGCCGATGTCTCCCTGCCGTTCAGTGCCTGCCAGCGCGGACTCTCGGGGATGAAGAAGGCCAGAATCAAAAAAAGCGCAGCGGGAACGGCCTCGGCCCAAAACATCCAGCGCCAACCCCTTTGTCCATTCCACGAATCCAGGATGTCACTGTTCGTGAATGTTGCCGGAACCTCATCGGCCAACAGCCAGTTCACCACCTGTGCGCCTAATATACCTATCACAATCGTCATCTGATTGAGCGAAACCAACCGGCCGCGCATGTCACTGGGCGAAATCTCGGCGATATACATGGGCGACAGGGCCGATGCCACGCCGATGCCGATACCGCCCACGAAACGCGCCACGTTGAACAGCGTAAAGTCGTTGAAACAGCCCGTAGCCACGGCCGACACCGTGAAGAGCACCGCCGCCGTAATCAGGAGCGGCTTACGTCCGTAGCGGTCGGCCAATGCACCGGCCACCATCGCACCAATCAGACAGCCCACAAGAGCCGTGGACATCGCCACACCCTGCATCGCAGGCGACGTCTCGATGCCGAAAAAGAGCTCGTAGAACGGCTTGGCACCACCGATGACCACCCAGTCGTAGCCGAACAGCAGCCCACCCATGGCCGAAACCATGCAGATGAAGTATGTAAACTTGTGAATGTGTTCCATAATCAATATAAGGTTCTGTTATCCCGTTAAAGGCATTGGCCATAAAACCACACCCATAACTTTTTCGGGTGCAAAGGTACGAGATTATTTTTTTGCAGAAAATTATTATCGCACACAATAAGATGGACGATTTTACGTTATGGCCAATGATACCAGTGAAAAGGATATTACGGGAAGTGACAAAGATATTAAGAGAAGTGACAGGGACGTTTGCTCCGGCTGTCAACCCTTATTTCTTACTTCTTATTTCTTAACTCCCAAAGGCATCGTTCTTTTCACTCCTCTTCAATACTGAAAATGAATTTCTTGGCTCTTCACACATAGAAAGGTATCGTCCCTTTCACTCCCCTTTCACTCCCTTTAAATACCTTTAATTATGTATCGACAAAAAGATGGTTTTCGGGGCGAACGCTCCATCGTGTTGCCCCAGATGGTGGTCGAAGCCGAGCGCAACGACCCGTTGGTCTCCAGCCTCTACATCACGGACATCGGCTACTATCCATTGGCCGAACACCACTACCGCCAGCGCCCCGAGGGCATCGAACAGCATGTGCTCATCTACTGCGTCGAGGGCACAGGCTGGTATCGCGTCGGCGACCGCGAGTTCAAGGTCTCGGCCAACCAATACTTCATCCTGCCTGCGCGCGTGCCCCATGCCTACGGCTGTGACGAGGGGATGCCGTGGACCATCTATTGGGTGCATTTCATGGGCGCCCATGCCGACATCTACGCCCAGGGAGCCCTCCAGCCCCAGGACGTACGGCCGGGCCTCCACTCGCGCATCAGCGACCGCAACAACATCTTCGAACAGATCATGCAGACCCTCAGCCAGGGCTACAGCCGCGAGAGCCTGCGCTACGTCTCGTCCCTGCTGCACTATTATCTGGCCTCGATGCGCTACCTGCAGCAATACCGCGACGCCGAGCGGCCCGATGCCTCGGGCGACGACCTCGACGTCATCACGGCAGCCATCCACTACATGCACGAGAACATCGAACACGCGCTGTCGCTGCAGCAGATGGCCAACTACGTGGGCTACTCCTCGTCCCACTTCTCCGCCCTCTTCAAGTCGCGCATGGAGCAAAGTCCATTGGCCTACTTCAACCGCCTGAAGGTCGAGAAGGCTTGCGAGATGCTCCGCACGACCGACATCAAGATCAACCAGCTCTGCTACAAGGTCGGCATCAGCGACAGCTACTACTTCTCCCGCCTTTTCACCAAGGTCATGGGCATCTCGCCGCGCGAATACCGCCTGCGCGAGCTGGAGGAGTGAGCGATGGTCATTGGCCGAAAAAAATAATTATTTCGGTTTTGGCCGATGGCGCTACATCAGCCATTGTGCCCGAAGGCAAGGCCGGAAGATACGCCCCAAAGTGAAAAAGATCGTAAAATAATCATTTTTGAACAATTACTTAAACCATTTCACAACATTATGAAACACAAGAATCTTATCCTCGTCGCCATCGCCGCGACCGCACAAATGGCATGGGCCATCGAACCCAAACCGACAACCGACGTCCCCGTCCAGCAGGGCGCCTACGAAGCCTCGTGGGAAAGCCTCGCCCAGTGGGAATGCCCCGAGTGGTTCAAGGACGCCAAGTTCGGCATCTGGGCCCACTGGGGACCACAATGCCAGGCCGAAGACGGCGACTGGTACGCCCGCCACATGTATTTCCAGGGCAACAGCCAGAACAAGTGGCACGTCGCCCACTTCGGTGACCCGAAGGAATACGGCCTGAAGGAGCTCATCCGCGACTGGAAGGCCGAAGAGTGGAACCCCGAAGAACTCGTGGCCCTCTACAAGAGCGTCGGCGCACGCTACTTCTTCACCCTCGGCCAACACCACGACAACTTCGACCTCTGGAACTCCCCCTACCAGGAGTGGAACTCGGTCAACATCGGCCCCAAACGTGACATCGTCGGCGAGTGGGCCGCCGCCTGCCAGAAGTACGGCCTGCCACTCGGCATCTCCATGCACGGCAGCCACACCTGGACCTGGCTCGAACCGTCCCAGCCCTACGACGGCAACCTGACCCGCGAGGAGGGTGCCGGCCAATGGTGGGAGGGATTCGACCCGCAGGAGCTCTACGCCCAGCGTCACCCACACAGCACCAACTGGAACCGCACCCGCGGAATCCACGACCAGTGGGGTTGGGCCAATGGCGCATCCCTGCCCGATGAGGCCTACAAGAAGAAGTTCCAGAACCGCGTGCTCCAGTGCATCAACGACTACCGGCCCGCCATGCTCTACTTCGACGACACGGTGCTGCCCTTCTACGGCTGCGACGACCAGATAGGCCTCAACATCCTGCAGCACTACTACAACCGGAACATACAGGCCGATGGCTCCGCCCCCGTCGTCGTCATGGGCAAGATCCTGGAGGCCCAGCACAAACGCGCCATGCTCTGGGACGTCGAACGCGGCGTGCCCGACCACATCCAGAAGGACTATTGGCAGACCTGCACCTGCATCGGCAATTGGCACTACAGCCAGGCTACCTACAAGGGAGACCACTACAAGTCCGCCCAGCAGGTCATCTCCATGCTCATCGACATCGTGTCCAAGAACGGCAACCTCCTGCTGAACATCCCCGTGCGCGGCAACGGCACCATCGACGACAAGGAGCGCGCCATCCTCGCCGACATCAAGGAGTGGATGGACCAGAACTCGTCCAGCATCTACGGCACCCGCCCGTGGAAGACCTTCGGCGAGGGGCCATTGGCCGACAACACCAACCCGATGACCGCCCAGGGCTTCAACGAGAACATCGACTATTCGGCCAATGACGTGCGCTACGTCCAGCGGAACGACACGGTCTTCGCCACCATCATGCGCTGGCCTTCGGACGAGACCTTCACCTTCAAGGCCCTCGGCCAAGCCTCAGAATACTACAGCGGCAAGGTCGTGGGCGTCAACCTCCTGGGCCACGGCAAGGTCCCGTTCAAACAGACGCCCGACGGCCTTCAGGTCACCCTGCCCGACACGCCTGTAAACAAGATCGCGCCGGTCTTCTCCATCTCGTTCAAGACCAACAAAAAGAAACAATAAAGTAGCATTGGCCAAACTCTCCTCGACCATTGTCATATCGAGCGCAGCGAGACATCTCTTGAGTTAGCTTGAGATTCTTCGCTGCGCTTATTATAATGTTTTGCCGAAACTCCTTAAAAAGTTTTTCCCGTTATAATTCTGCAAAAAATGGCAAAAAAGTTGCATTATATTAAAACATTTCATATCTTTGCCACCAGAAAATGACTGACAGATGAGAAAAATCATCACATACGGCGGATATTTTGAGGCATTTATGGAGACTCTCTCTGTAAGTGAACAACGGAAGGTCGATTATGTCGTGTCGCTACTTGCCACACAAAATCGCCTGCCTACCAAATTCATCAAACACATAAAAGATGAGCTGTTTGAATTGAGAATAATGTGGGACAGCAACATCTACCGCGTGTTTTTCATTTTTGACGAAGGAAACATTGTTGTTCTGTTCAGCGGATTCCAGAAAAAGACGCAGAAGACACCCAAAACGGAAATTGAAAAAGCGATAAAGATAAAGGAGGCATATTATGCAGACAAACAATCATCAGATAAAGGACTATAGTACCGAACTCGAACGGAAATATGGAGCTGTCGGCTCAAAAGAGCGTGAGCAGTTTGACGAAGAAGCCTGGAACTTCTACACCGGACAATTGTTACTTGAGGCCAGAAAGGAGTCGAAGGTGACACAAGAGGAATTGGCCCATCGAATCAACAGCAGCAAGTCATATATTTCCCGCATCGAGCATGGGCAGATTACCCCCAGCGTCGGGGTCTTCTACCGCATCATCAACGCATTGGGTATGCGCGTGGACATCGTTCACCCCATCGTGTGACAATTCAAATCCATTGGCCAAAAAACAAACTATAGTGATTATGGCCAATGTCTTTCCTCCTCCCCCAAAAAGCAAGCGAGCCCAGACGCAATGTCTGAGCTCGCAATTATTTATTGTCGTGCGATTCTTTAGAATACGCCCTGAGCCATCATAGCCTTGGCAACCTTCATGAAGCCGGCAACGTTAGCGCCCTTCACGTAGTTGACATAGCCGTCGGCCTCGGTACCGTACTTCACGCAGTTCTCGTGGATGTTCTCCATGATCCAGAGCAACTTGGCGTCAACCTCCTCAGAAGTCCATGCGAGACGCTCTGAGTTCTGGGTCATCTCAAGACCTGATACCGATACACCACCAGCGTTAGAGGCCTTACCTGGAGAGTAGAGGATCTTGGCATCCTGGAACACCTTGATGGCGGCAGGAGTGGTAGGCATGTTGGCACCCTCGGCAACGGCGATAACACCATTGGCAACAAGAGCCTTGGCAGCCTCCTCGTTCAACTCGTTCTGGGTAGCGCAAGGCAGGGCGATGTCAGCCTTCTCGAACCAAGGCTTCTGACCAGCTACATACTTAGCCTTTGGATACTGGTCAACATACTCCTTGATACGGCCACGCTGAACCTGCTTCAGGTCGAAGATGTAGTCCAACTTAGCGCGATCGATGCCATCTGGATCATAGATGTAGCCGTCTGAGTCAGACATGGTCATTGGGATACCACCCAACTGGAGAACCTTCTCGGCAGCATACTGTGCAACGTTACCTGCACCAGAGATGAGCACCTTCTTGCCCTTGATCTCCTGACCCTTGGTGCGGAGCATAGCGCGGAGGAAGTAAACTGTGCCGTAGCCAGTAGCCTCAGGACGGATGAGTGAACCACCGAACTCGATGCCCTTGCCGGTGAGGACGCCCTGATACTGACGGGTGTACTTCTTGTAGGCACCGAACATGTAGCCAACCTCGCGGCCACCTACGCCGATGTCACCTGCTGGAACGTCGCAGTCAGGACCGATGTGGCGGGTCAACTCAAGCATGAAAGCCTGGCAGAAACGCATAACCTCGGCGCTGCTCTTGCCACGTGGCGAGAAGTCAGAACCACCCTTGGCACCACCCATTGGCAGTGTGGTCAGAGAGTTCTTGAAAGTCTGCTCGAATGCGAGGAACTTCAGGATACCCAGGTTGACCGACTTGTGGAAACGGATACCACCTTTGTAGGGGCCAATGGCATTGTTGTGCTGGATGCGGTAGCCCATGTTGGTCTGGATATTGCCGTTGTCGTCCATCCAGGTAACGCGGAACTGATATACGCGATCCGGAATGCAGAGGCGCTCGATCAGGTTGACCCGAGGACCTCTTCTACGGCCTGATGATACTCTGGCTCGTTAGGGAATCTGAGCTTAAGATTCTCAAGAACTTTCTTTGCGTCCATTTTTGAACTGGTTTTTAGGATTATAAATAAGTGAATTATTTGTATTGTTTTCTGATTCGCGGCGCAAAGGTAGAGAAAAGAAATAATATGGCCAAATAATTTTAACAAAAAATCACCAAAAGCCCGTTTTTTTTGGAATAAAGTTCAATTTTATGCGCTTTTTAATCAAAATGTAAGTATTTTCGTTAAAAAGTGGCAACATTCTTTTTCGTTGATAACTCCCCGGCGCCCATTTTCCGCGTTTTTTCCATTTTTTTTGGCCAATGGGAACGCCGACGACACGGAAAAATCCATTGGCCAACAAAATCGATTTCCATTGATTTCAATTCATGGAGGAAAAAAATCGCACACTCCGCGAGACAACTCCATCGGCCATAATTTGGAAAATTCGTGGAATGTCCCTATCTTTGTGCCGCAATAAACGCAACTTCCCCATGAAACAGCTTTTTCTGCTCGATGCCTACGCATTGATTTACCGCGCCTACTACGGCTTCATCAGCAAGCCGCTCGTCAACAGCAAAGGAATGAACACAGGTGCCATCTACGGCTTCGTCAAGACCCTTCAGGACGTGCTGGGCGGCCAACGGATGCCGGGATTTGACACGCCGCTCAAGCCCGAATGTATCGCCGTCTGCTTCGACCCGAAGGGCGGCACCTTCCGCCACAAGGAGTTCCCGACCTACAAGGCACAGCGCGAGGCGCAGCCCGAAGACATCACCGTGGCCGTGCCGTGGATCAAGCGCATCATCGAGGCATACCGCATCCCGATCTTCGAGGTCGCCAACTACGAGGCCGACGATGTGGTCGGAACGCTGGCGAGGTTGGCCGATGAGACGGGCGAATACGACACCTTCCTGATGTCGCCCGACAAGGACTATGCCCAGCTCGTGACGGAGCGCAGCCGCATCTTCAAGCCGAAGAGCTTCGGGCCTGGATATGAGGTGCTCGATGTGCAGGCGGTGCTCGACAAATACGGCCTCCAGACCACTGCGCAGGTCATCGACATGCTGGGTCTGCAGGGCGATTCGGCCGACAACATTCCGGGCTGTCCGGGCGTCGGCCCCAAGACGGCGCAACAGATGATTGCCGCCTTCGGAAGCGTCGAGGAGATGCTGCGCCGCGTGGAGGAGGCATCGGCCGACGGGAAAAACGAGCTGCCCGAACTGAAGAAGGCGACGTTTGCCAAGGTGTTGGCCAATGCACAGCAGATACGCGACTCGAAATATCTGGCGACGATATGCCGCGAGGTGCCGGGCGTGATGCTCGACGGCGACGCGCTACGGGTGCAGGAGCCGGACACCGACGAGCTGTACCGCATCTTCGACGAACTGGAGTTCCGCCAGCTGCGCGACAAGCTGCGTCCGGCTGGGGCATCGGCCAACGAGAAAAAGCCATCGGCCAAAAAAAGCACGGCGGACGACGGAACGGCATCGGCCAATGAGACCCCGACCGAGACCGAACCGCTCAAGACTTTGGCCGATGTGGAGCACCGCTACGTGATTTGCGACACGCCGCAGAAGCGCGCCGAGATGGTCAACCAGCTGCTGTTTGAGGCGGCCTATGCCTTCGACACCGAGACGACCTCGACCCACGTGATGGAGGCCGAACTGGTGGGCGTATCGTTCGCCATCGGACAACACCGCGCGTGGTACGTGCCCATTCCGGCCGACCGCGAGGCCGCTATGCGGATTCTGGAGGAGCTGCGTCCGCTGCTGGACAACGACGCCGCGCTGAAGGTGGCGCAGAACCTGAAGTACGACTACTCCATCTTGAAACGCTACGGCGTGGAGGTGGCCGACCCCTGTTTCGACACGATGATTGCGCACTACCTGCTCGAACCCGAACAGCCGCACAACATGGACTATCTGAGCGAAATCTACCTGAAATACAGGCCGATACCGACCAGCGACCTCATCGACACGGGCAAGAAGAGCGCGCCGAAAGTCATCGTCGAAGACCTCTTTGCCATGGCCGAGGCCGACAACGAACCATCGGACACAAAACCCAAGTCGATGCGCGACGTGGCGGTCGATGCCGTGGCCGAATACTGCTGCGAGGACAGCGACGTGACGTTCCAGCTCTGGGAGGTGTTGCGGCCGATGCTCGAAGCCGAAAAGATGACAAGCCTGATGGACGACATCGAGATGCCACTTGTCAAGGTATTGGCCGACATGGAACTGACGGGCGTAAGGCTCGACACGGCTGCACTACGCGAGTCGGAAAGCATCCTGAACGACGAACTGAAACGGCTGGACGGGAAGTTGGCCGATGCCATTGGCCATCCACTCAACCCGCTGTCGCCCAAGGCCGTAGCCACTGTGCTCTACGACGAACTGAAGCTCGACCCGAAGTCCAAGTCGCGTAGCACGGCCGAGGAAATCCTGCAACAGCTGAAGGGCAAGGTGGCCGACAAGCCGGAGAGCGTCGCCATCATCGACGACATCCTCTCCTACCGCGGCATCCGCAAGCTGCTCTCGACCTACATCGAGTCGCTGCCATCGGACATAAACCCGACCACGGGACGCATCCACGCGCAGTTCAACCAGACGGTGACGGCCACCGGCCGCCTCTCGTCGTCGAACCCGAACCTGCAGAACATCCCGATCCGCGACGAGATGGGCCGCGAACTGCGCAAGGCTTTCATCCCCGACGAGGGCGAAGTCTTCTTCAGCGCCGACTACAGCCAGATTGAGCTGCGTCTGATGGCGCACCTCTCGCAAGACCCGAACATGGTCGAGGCTTTCCTCTCGGGCGACGACATCCACCGCGCCACGGCCGCCAAGATCTACCACCTGCCATTGGACGAGGTCACCAAACTGCAGCGCACCAAGGCCAAGACGGCCAACTTCGGCATCATCTACGGCATCTCGACCTTCGGATTGGCCTCTCGCCTCAACATCCCGCGCGGCGAGGCCAAGGAACTGATTGACGGCTACTTCGCGACCTACCCGAAGGTGAAGGAATATATGGACAAGAGCATCGAGGCAGCGCGCGAAAAGGGCTACGTGACTACGCTCTTCGGCCGCAAACGCCTGCTGCCCGACATCCATTCGGCCAATGCCACCGTGCGCGGATATGCCGAGCGCAACGCCATCAATGCGCCCATCCAGGGCACTGCGGCCGACATCATCAAGATTGCCATGGTGCACATCGCACGGCGCATCCGCCGCGAGGGTCTGCACGCCAAACTGCTCATCCAGGTACACGACGAACTGAACTTCTCGGTGCCATCGGCCGAACTGCCCCAACTTCAGCGTCTCGTGCTTGAGGAGATGGCCAATGCAGCCCACCTCACCGTGCCCCTCATCGCCGACTGCGGCAGCGGCGAGAACTGGCTGGTGGCACATTAACCCCAAAGGAGTTGAAGTTTTAAACTTCACACAAAATCACAAAAAGCGAAGTTAGAAACTTCGCCTCCATGCAATCGCAAAAATATCGGTTCACAACATTGTGGACCACAAGTTTGTGAACCGCATAAAAAAACGTCTTATTTCTTAATCCTCATTTCACAACTTGCCCCGTCTATGACAGATTCCGAATTCGGCGAAATACAGACACGCACCAACGCTCGCGCACGCGGCTTCACCTTTCGCGTCAGCGAGGGACACCTGCTTGTCACCGTGCCGCAGCGGTGGTCTGAAAGGGAATTGGCCGAAAGCATCGAACGGATGCGCCCCAAGCTGCGGAACCTCATGCAGCGCGTCGCCGCCAAGCCCTACAATCAGGTCGAACGGCGCATTGGCTGGGATTTCCGCATCGAAAGCGAATGTTTCACGTTCCGGCTGAAACCCGATAGCACCCTGCAAGGCCGACGTTGCCTTTTGAGCAAGGAGCATGGCCACGTCACGCTGTGCTGTCCGCCCGACTTCGACTTCATGGCCGATGGCGCACAGGCATGGCTCGTCAAGGTCGTTGAAGAACAGGTGCGCAGCTACGCCAAGGGGATGCTGCCCGCGAGGCTCAGGGCATTGGCCAACGAACACCGTCTGCCCGTCGATGCCGTCCACATCAACTCGGCGCGCGGCCGATGGGGCAGCTGCGTCAAGGATTTGAAACACAAGTCATTGGCAAACACCACAGGCTACCACATCAACATCTCGCTCTTCGTCCTGCTGCTGCCCGAACGCCTGCAACGCCTCGTCATGCTCCACGAACTGACCCACACGCTCGAGATGAACCACAGCCCACGGTTCCACGCCAAGCTCGACGCCATGCTGGGCGGCAACGAAGCAACATTGGAAAAGGAACTGAAACGCTTCACGACCGACATCTTCGCCTTCGCCGCGCAGTGACTTTTCCATCACAAAAACTCAAAAAAACGCGCATTTTCGCCCTTATCTGAACTTTTTTCATGGCCAATGGCATTATTTCCGCCAAAAAACTTGTCATCTGGAATATAATACATATCTTTGCCCCGACCTATTTGGACAACGACCACACAACGACTCTCTCGTTTGACCCTTGGACATGTATTTTTCCCGTGGAACGTTTCCCCCAAACACCTCATTCCGAGCCCTTCCAACCGAAGGCATGGGAAAGGGCGTAGAACGGCGCGCAAATAGGACGAATGACCCGCCATACGAAACCAATTAGACTGCTTATTTTCAAGCACTTATATTAACCATTAAAACCAACTATCAAATCATGAAAATGAACAAGTTCCTTACGCTGGCTATGGCAATGCTGATGTCCGTAGCAGGTTTCACGGCATGCGGCGACGATGATGACGACCCGGCCGAGACCATCGATGCACTCGTCAACGGAAAGGCATCGGCCGAAATCACCGAAGAAGGCAACACCGCGACGCTGAAGATCACACTGCCGGGCGCCTACACCGCAACGCATGTGGCCCAGTTCAATGCGCAGAACATCTGCACCAGCTATGTCATCACCACGACGTATGCAACCTCCACATTGGCCGACATCGCCTGGGATGCCATCAAGGACCAGAACGGCGTGGACAAGCTGATCGTCCGTCGCGACGGCAAGTCAATCATCGTCGATTATTCGGAGATGGATGCCTACAAGAACGGCTACATGACCAAAGCGGTCGTCATGGAGATGCTCCAACAGCAGGCAAACGTTGTCAAGTGATAAAGACAAAAAAACATGCGTTGATGCACAAAAACCCCGTGTGGGGTCTGCAAAAACGCATTTCCTCATTTAGTATAAATAAGTTTACATGACGGTGCCGGGCGAAAAGCCCGGCACTTTTTGTATAGACGTTTCACGCCTTCTGTCCTCCATTTTCCTCCTTCGGCTTCCCCGGGCGCGTGTAGAACTTGACCGAGGATTTCGGACGAGGTTTGCCGAGGTTGCGTTTCCGCTCCTCATAGGCCGCATACTGACGTTCTAAAAAATTGTCTGCCATGGGAATATCGATTTTTGGCGGCAAAATTACTGCATTCTGCACAAAACTCCAAACGCGGCGCAAGAATTGTGGAAAATAAATTGCAAGATTGGCCGAAAATCGCTATTTTTGCGCCCGAACTTTTCACCGGGGCGGGCTGTTTCATTGGCCAATGTCCCCAAAATAACCCATAAACACAACATGAAGCACTTCCTCTTCACCATGTTCCTGACGGGCATTTCTGCCCTTGCCACAGCCCAGAGCCGCGAACAGCTGCTGCTCGACGGATGGCGTTTTCACAAGGGTGCGGCCAATGGCGCCGAAGCCACCACCTACGACGACAAGGCCTGGCAGCAGGTCTCGGTGCCGCACGACTGGGCCATCAGCGGGCCGTTCGACAAGGAAATCGACAAACAGGTGGTCGCCATCGAACAGAACGGCGAAAAGGTGCCGACCGAAAAGACAGGCCGTTCGGGTTCGCTGCCCTGGATCGGCGAAGGCTGGTACCGCACCGAATTTGAAATCAGCGATTCGTGCGACGTGGCCGAACTCATCTTCGACGGCGCAATGGCCGAGCCGCACGTCTATGTCGATGGACGTGAGGTGGGCTTCTGGGCATACGGCTACAACACGTTCCGCATCGGGCTGGGACGCGCGATGAAGGCCGGACGACACACATTGGCCGTGCACCTGAACAACGTCGAGGAGTCGTCGCGCTGGTATCCGGGAGCCGGCATCTACCGCCCCGTGCGCCTCGTTGAGCATCCGACGAACTATCTGGACACGTGGGAGACCTTCGCCCGCACTACGCGACTTTCCGGCATCTCGGCCGACGGCACATCGGCCACCGAAGCCACGCTCTACGTGACCACGCAGGCCATCATCGGCCACGACAGCAAGAACCTCAAGATCTCACAGAGCCTCTACGACGCCGAGGGCAACCTCGTGAAGCGCTACACCACCAACCTGAACCGTGGCCGCAGCGGCCATCAGGTCATGGCTTTGGCCGATGTGAAGCTCTGGAGCCCCGAACATCCCGTGCTCTACCGCCTCGTGAGCGAACTGAAGGACGGCGACCGCGTAGTGGACCGTCAGGAGACCGCCGTGGGCATCCGCAGCATCGACTATTCGGCCGACGGATTCCGTCTGAACGGCCAGTTGCGCAAGTTCAAGGGCGTATGCCTGCACCACGACCTCGGCTCGCTCGGAGCTGCGTTCAACAAGGATGCCTTCCGCCGTCAGGTGCGACTGCTCAAGGAGATGGGCTGCGACGCCATCCGCACCTCGCACAACATGCCGGCACCGTGGCAGATGGACATCTGCGACGAGATGGGCATGATGGTGATGGCCGAGTCGTTCGACATGTGGCGTTCGGCCAAGTGCAGGAACGGCTACGCGCGTTTCTTCGACAAGAAGGCCGACGGACAGGGCGAACCCTGGTGGCAACGCGACCTGACCAACCTCGTCAAGGTGCACCGCAACCACCCGAGCATCGTGATGTGGAGCATCGGCAATGAAATCCCCGAACAGGGCTCGGCCTTCGGCGAGAAGATGACGCGCGAGATGCAGACACTCATCCACTCGCTCGACGAGACACGTCCCTGCACGCAGGGTATGGACCGAGGCACATCGGCCATGGCATCGGGCACCTGGCAGGCAACCGACATCCCGGGCTTCAACTACCGCCTGTTCATCTACGAAGAGGGATTGGCCAACTCGCCGAAGGGCATCGTCTTGGGCAGCGAGACGGCATCGACCGTATCGAGCCGAGGCGTCTATAAGTTCCCCGTCAAGGAGGAGCACGGCACGGCCTACGACGACGGCCAGATTTCGAGCTACGACCTCGAGTCGTGCATCTGGAGCAACCTGCCCGACGACGACTGGATGTATCAGGACAAGTGTCCGTGGGTCATCGGCGAATTCGTCTGGACCGGCTTCGACTATCTGGGCGAACCTACGCCCTACGATGAATATTGGCCGTCACGCTCCAGCTATTTCGGCATCTACGACCTCGCCGGCCTGCCCAAAGACCGCATGTGGCTCTACCGCACGCACTGGAGGACCGACGAGCCGACGCTCCACCTTCTGCCCCACTGGACATGGCCCGAGCGCAAGGGCGAAGTGACGCCCGTGTTCTGCTACACCAGCTGGCCCGAGGCCGAACTCTTCGTCAACGGCAAGAGCCAGGGCCGCCGCCGCCACACCGATGTCGATCTGGCCGAATATGAGGCGACGCGCGTGAGCGAGAAGATGCCTTGGGGCGGACATTCGTGGTTTGCCAATCCATCGGCCACACCGAACCGTCTGGACCGCTACCGCCTGCGCTGGATGGATGTGGCCTACGAACCGGGCGAAATCCGCGTAGTGGCCTATGATTCAGCCGGCAACGTCGCCGCCACCGAGGTCGTCCGTACCGCAGGCAAGCCGCACCACATCGAGCTTGTGGCCGACCGCCAGTCGATGCCCGTCACGCCGACCGATGCCCTCGGCCGCGCCCTCGACTGCCCGAGCCTGACGTTCGTCACCGCCCGCATCGTCGATAAGGACGGCAACCTCTGCCCCGATGCCGACGCGCAGCTCTCGTTTGCCGTAAGTGGGGCATCGGCCAAGTTCAACTCATGCTGCAACGGCGACGCCACCTCGACCGAGGTCTTCACCACGCCCACGATGCGTGCTTTTCATGGCCAATGCGTCGTCGTCATCGAATCGACCCCGACGGCCGGAACCGCCACGCTCAACGTGACGGGCAAGGGCCTGAAGAGCGGCAAGGTGACGGTCAATGTGAAGTAAGTCCCACTCCCCAACAAGAGACAATAATCCCCGCTGTCGGTGTCAAGCACGCAGACAGCGGGGATGTTCTTTAGGATTGTGTCATTGGCCAATGCCACTCAACTCTCATCCTTCAGGTTGTGGGCCATCCAGGCGCGGGGCGTCATACCCTCCTTGATCTTGAACTTGCGGCTGAAGGACTGCGCCGTGCCGAAACCGCACTCGTAGGCCAACTGGTCTATCGACTCGTCGGGATGCTTGCGCATGTACTCCTTGGAATAATCGACGCGCATACGGTTCAGATATTCGTTGAAGTTGACGCCATAGCGCTCGTTGATGTGGCGCGAGAGGTAGTTGCGGTTGGTGAGCAGCGTGCGGGCGACGTCAGACAGGCGCAACTCGCTGTCGAGAAAGGCGTGCTGTTCGTCCATCAGCTCGTGCAGGCCCACTTCGAGCCGCTCCTGGACCTGACGGAAGGTCTCAAGGCTGTAGGCGGAATCGTTGCCATCGGAGGCGGCAGTTCCGCTTTTTTCGTTTTCGGCCAATGGAGCGGCATCGGCCGCCGCATCACCGGTCACAGACTTCTGCCGGACAGGGGCATTGGCCACAACCCCGACAGCCTCCTCGTCGTCGTCATCGTCATTGGCAAAGATATCGGCCACGGGCTGCAGATCCTCCTTCGCATCGATGAGGAGCAGCTGGCGCAAGGTACACTCCTCATAGCCGATACCGCGCACCGCCAGGCTTATGAGACCCAGGATGATGGCCTGGATGACGGAGAAAACGGCATTGGCCCACGGAAAATCCAAAATGATATAAAGGCCGATGGCAACGCGCAACGAGATGGTGAAGAACAGGCATGAGAGCATGAACATCAGGAAGTGCATGGGCGGCAGGCTCGTGCGCTTGAACAGGAAGCTGACGAACGAACGCCACGTGAAGCCCGTGCGCCGCATCGAGACGATGGAATAGCCGATGAGCCACGCCGAATAGACATACTGAACGACGGGCAGGGCGTTGACCTGCATCAGATAGGCCAAACGGAACACGTCGCGCGACTCGAACTGCTCCGGAAAATGGTGCAGACGGTCGTGCAGCTCGATGTAATAGACCGCCTCGCCCGAATCGGTGAAGGCGTAGAGCAGCAAGCAGATGGAACAGAGGCCGATGGGCGGAATGAACCACAGGTAATGATACCACGGCAGGTGCTTCTCATTGTAGATCTTCCACAGGAGACAGACGACGTAGCTCAAGACCATCGGCACAATAAACGGCAGGAACGAAAATGCCGCAAAGCGCAACTCTGGCGGTGCCGAAAGGTTGACGGCCTGCGCATCAAGGAAATAATAGACACAGGTCCACAATGCCAATCCGAGCAACACCCAGATGGTGTCGTTTTTCCTTTTCATCAAGGCCACCCCGACCGTTCCGGCAAGGGTTGCCGCAATGGGCAGGTAGCTCGTTATTACAATAAGATCTTCCATTCTGCTTATATAGTATTATGTGATTGATTTCACTGGATAGACGAATATCATTGGCCAATGCCCCAGCCAATCAATTGTTGCTGTCGAAATAGTATGTAATCTTGCCCGGCGTCAGGCTGTTGCCGCTCACGGCCTTGAAGCGGGCCTTCGTTGCAGCCTCCTTGGCCGCATTGCGCAGCGTCTGGTCCGAGATTGTGGTGCCTTGGCCGATGGAGGCCGACTTGACCACGCCGGCGGCATCGACCGTGATGAAGACCACCACCTTGCCGCTTGTGTTCGTGTTGAAGC
Source organism: uncultured Bacteroidales bacterium (assembly GCA_902779265.1). GTDB lineage: Bacteria > Bacteroidota > Bacteroidia > Bacteroidales > UBA3663 > Liminaster. The sequence continues at coordinate 38,688 of CACZAY010000006.1, forward strand.
TGGGTCGCGGCAGACTGCCCAACAGACCGCGTCCGCCCAGGTCGTAGTCGCCATAGCCAGCACTGCCCGTGGCGGCTCCCGTCTGGCTGTTGCCGTTCACGTCGCCCTGCACGCCGGCATTGTTGCCCGTGCCGTTGTTGTTGAACAGACCCGCCATCTGGTTGTTGATGGCCTGACGCTTGGCAGCCTCTTCGGCAGCTTTCTTGCGTGCGGCCTCCTCTTCGGCACGGCGGCGAGCCTCTTCCTCCTGCTGCTTGCGCAACTCCTCCTGACGTTGGGCTTCGGCCAATGCCAACTGACGCGCCTCCTCGGCCTGACGCTCCTTCAGTTCCTTCTCGCGCTGTTCGGCGACGTAGGGAGCCTCGGCGTCATCCTGCGCAAGGACGGGTTCTGCGGCCGATGATGCCGGTTGCGGTGTCGGTTGTGCCGGCTGCGGCATCGGCGGGACATCCTCCGGCTGCGGTTCGGGCTGGAGGTCTGTCACGTCGCTCGACTGGAGCTCGTTTCCGCCGCCCTCAGCATCGACGCCGACCATGACCAGAATGCCGCTCTCTTCCTCTTGTGCGACCGCCGAAAAGTGAGCCAACCACAGCAGCACACCCATCAGGATGTGTACAAAAAGTGTGACGAGCACACCTAGTGTCTTGCTCTTTTTATCTTGTTCCATGATTGTCATTGAGGTTGTTAGGTTATGAGTTTTTTAGGTTGTTAGGTTCCTTTATAAACCTTTTAACCTCACAAGCGAAGCGACCTTAAAACCTTATAACCTTACATTCAGCCTTACTTCACCGGCCTCGTGGCGAGCACCATCTTGAAGTCGTTCTCCACGCCGATGTTCAGAATCTCGACCACCTTGCTGTATGGGATAGTCTCATCGGCAAACAGCGTGACGTACATGTCCTCATGCTCGGCCTTGACCGATTGGAGCCACGGCGTAATCTGCTCGATGGCCACCGGGCTCGGCTTCTCGTTGCCGAAAGCCACGTAGTAGTTCAACTGCTGGTCGATGGTGACGCGCGCTTGTGGTGCGGCCGATGTCTGCTGCTTGCTCTGTGGCAGAAGCACCTTGATGGCGTTCGGGAAGACGATGGTCGATGTCACCATAAAGAAGATCAGCAGCAGGAAGATGACATCGGTCATCGACGACATGCTGAACGTGGCCTGTATCTTGTTTCTTCGTTTAAGTGCCATTGCAAAAAACTTTTTTGAGTTATTAGATTTCAGTTATTAGTTAGGTTTTATCTTTCTGATAAGTTATTAGATACCAGTTATCAGTTAGGGTTCCGTCTGCGAGCAATCTAGTAACTAATAACTAACAACTTTCATATCGTCTGCCGACAATAACTAATAACTAATAACTAATAACTCATAACTAATAACTTTCAGATTAGTCGGTTTCGTCGGCCGGCAATAACTAATAACTCATAACTAATAACTTTCAGAAATAACTTGTCCAGTTATTTCTGAACCAAATCCATGAATTCCATCGTCTTGGCCTCCATCTCGTTGACCACCTTGTCGAGCTCGCTCACCAGATAGTTGTAGGCGAACATGGCGATGATGCCCACAATCAGACCGGCCACCGTCGTGGTCAATGCCTGATAGATGCCAGCCGAGAGCAGCGTGATGTCGGCCGATGAACCTGCCTGCGCCATGTCGTAGAAGGCGCGGATCATACCCGTCACCGTGCCGAGGAAGCCGATCATCGGCGCACCGCTTGAGATGGTGGCCAACATCGTAAAGCCCTTCTCCATATTGGCCACCTGCAGGTTGCCCACGTTCTCGATGGCGGCCTGGATGTCCGATGCAGGCTTGTCCAGACGGCTGATGCCCTTTTCGATCATTGCGGCGTATGGAGCCTTGGTCTGCTGGCACACACGGACAGCGGCCTCGGTCTTTCCGTCGGCCAGATACTCACGGATGCGGTCCATGAAATACGGGGCGTCCTTGCGCGCACGGTGGATGACCACATAGCGTTCGACGAAGATATAGACAGCCACAAGCGAAAGCAGCAGCAGCGGAATCATCAGCCAGCCGCCGTTCATGGCCATGTCAAGGAAGTTCAAACCATCATCGGCCGATGTCTCGGCAACCTGCGTCGAAGCCAGAGCTGCGCTGTCGCCGGGCAACGTCAGTTGTAGAAAAGGAAACGTCATCATTTTTTATGTTTTTTGAGGTTAAAATTTGTTTCTTTCGTAAAAATGCTGCATCTTTGCCGAAACTAAATCACGTTTGCACATGAAAATTGCCCTGTTCGGCTCAGCCAAGCCAGAAGCCTGTCACCAGATTCAGCAGATTCTTGATCCATTGGCCAACATCACTTATATGGACGGTGACCGCTCATTCGAGGGAGCCGATATGGCACTCAGCATCGGCGGTGACGGCACGTTCCTGCGGACGGCGGCCAAGGTCGGCGAATCGGCCATCCCCATCCTCGGCATCAACGCAGGGCGTCTCGGTTTCTTGGCCGATGTCCAGCTCAGCGAGGCGGCCGATGTACTTCCCGCCATGTTGGCCGAAAACCGCTTCAACATAGAATATCGCGCACTGCTCCAGCTCGACATTCCTTGCTGCACGCAGCCCTACCAACGGTTTGCGCTCAACGAGGTGGCTATCCTCAAGCGCGACGTTTCGTCGATGGTCTCGGTTTCGGTCTTCATCGACGGCGCATTGCTCAACACCTACGATGCCGATGGCCTCGCCATTGCCACACCGACCGGTTCTACGGCCTATGCCATGAGTGCGGGCGGCCCAATACTGGAACCTCGTTCCAACTGTTTTGCCATCGTCCCGATTGCGCCACACTCGCTCACTACGCGTCCGCTTGTCATCCGCGACGGTGGTGTGATAGATGTCAAGGTCAAGAGTCGCAACAACCTTTTTCTCGTTGCTATTGACGGACTTCCCGTCCACCTCACGACCGAATACCAGCTGCGTCTCACGCGTGCCAGCCATAACATCGGCGTAGTTCGTCGGCCAGAACAGACCTTCTTCGACACGCTCCGCCAAAAACTGATGTGGGGTGCCGATGTGAGAGAGTAGAGAGTAAAGGGTAAAGAGTAGTGTAGTTACCAAACTCAATTTCACTCATTTACACTCTGCGAGAAATATCAAACTTCCTCGTTTACAATCTCGATTCCGAATGTATTTTCGAATCGGGATTTTATTTTTTCCATCGCGGCCTTGCGCAGACTGAGCGTCAACCGGCAATCGACCTGAAAGTCCTGTGCCAGGACGGTAGCTCCCTCCTCTTTCACGATGCGCATCGCCTCGCCCATCATGGGATATTCGAAGTGGACGGTGAGCTGCTCCTCGATGATGCGTTCCTCGATCTGGGCTGCGGCCAATGCCTCTTGTGCTGCAATCCTATAGGCCTCAATCAGTCCGCTCGTACCCAGCTTGATACCGCCGAAATATCGGACAACCACGACGCAGACATCCGTCAGATTGAAACTGTTGAGCTGCCCCAGAATGGGCTTTCCGGCCGTACCCGACGGTTCGCCGTCGTCGTTGCTGCGGAAGTTCGTCCTATCGGCACCCAACATATAGGCCCAACAGACGTGGCGCGCGTCGAAATACTCCTTTTTATATCGGCCGATGACCCCCTTCACCTCATCGAGTGTGCGGCAAGGCTCGGCAAAGGCCAGAAACTTGCTCATCTTCTCTTTGTACAGCCCCTGCGACGGCGCGGCTATGGTCAGGTAGGTATCTTGCACGGACTCAAACTCTTAATTCTTATTTCTTAATTCTTACCTCCATTCATTCCACCAGCTCGCCCTGCACGGCACCGATTCGCTTCAAGTTGATGACGACGCTGAGCGGACGATGATCGGGGTCGGTCGAGAGCCAGGCCTGGACGGGCGTACTGTCGCTGTCCTTGCTGGCAAATGTCAGCTCGACGGCATAGGACGGATATTTCTTGCCCGACTTCATGGTGCACGTCTGCCGGCCCTTGTAGGTGATGTGCATACATTGGTTGCGCACGCCTGCCGTGATGTAGTAGTCGAGCCGTTCACCCTTCTTCATCGAGTCGAAATTGATGTTGCGCAACTCGTAGAAAATGGAAAGCATGTCGAAACCGACACCCTCGTTGCTCAACCGGCGGCGGTCGTTGCCCTTCTTGCTGCGCCAGCGGTACACATCGACCACGGTGCTGTCTATGTCTGACCTGTTGGCCTCCGACACGGATTTGCAGATTTTGCCATCCACGTAGCTGTGGTAGTAGTTGCGTTCGATGGCGCGGTAGCTGCCCTCGTTCGTCTTCTTGCAATACTCCAGCGGCACAAGCTGCGGCGTGTAGTAGCAGTCGCTGAAGGCGCTGGACACCATACCACAGAGCCATCGGCCAAAGTTTCTTCCCACTGGTTCAGCACGCCGCTGCCCGCCAGCTTCCAGATGAAGCCCCAGTGCCAATAGGCGTTATATTTCAGCGATTCGGTTTGTCTGGACGTTTTGGCTTTTTCTATGGCCAATGCCGTTTGCGCGCTCCCACACAGGAGCCATGCGCCCAATGCCAAACAGATGATCTTTTTCATTCTCGTCTTTTCTTGTCGTTAATGCTGTGAGTTTTATATTCCAATCTTCGTTTAGACCAGCCCGCCGCACGAAGGTTTAGAGCTTACCCAACTTCCGCAGGTATTCCTCGTTCTTGCTCTTCTTTTCCTTCTGTTCCTTCGGCTTGTTGATTTTCACCGCATCGGGCTTCTGTTTCACGACGGGGACCTCGGTCGGATTCCACGTCTGCTGCACGGTCCAGTTGGCCCGCAGCTGCAGTTCTGCGTTCAGATAATAGACCGTCTCGGGATGCCGGTGATCGAACAGGCTGCCGGTATCGAATAGACCATTTCCATTCTCGTCAATAACCATTCGCGCATAGTAGGTTCCGGCCGGCACATGGACGAACTTGGCCTGACCGTTCACGACAGGAGCCGTCAGCTTGACCTTGTCGCGGCCGTCAACAATCTGCACGAAAGCGCCATTGGCCACACCCTCAATATTGAAGAGCAGGTGCGCATAGTCCTCGGGCGTCTTCTCGCGGAACGGCATCACCGTGCGGTCCACCGGATTGCCATAGATGTCGCTCATCGCGGCCGAATCGACCACGAACTGATAGCTGAAGTCGGGCGTGAAGTGCGGCTCGGCCCAAAGTGTGAAACGTCGCGGCTGCAACGAATCGGCCACCCACTGGAACGGCATATCGACCCAGAGCGAATCCCGTTTGTATTGCAGGTGCATCCCACTCTTGTCGATTGTGGCCAATGGCGCCGATGTCTCAAATACAGGTTTTTGGCCGATGTCCAGCGTCATGCCAGCCACCTGGCGCACCTTCATGTAGGTGATTGCGGCCGATGCGATGCTGTCCGTCTGCTCGTCATTCTTGCGACGACGGCCCTTCTTGCCGCGCGACGGCTTGTCCTCTTTCTTGTCATTGGCCGATGTCATTTTCGGCGCAGGCTTCAGGAGCTGGATGGTGTCGGTGCGTGGCACGTCGATGCCCAGCGTGTCGGTGAAGGCATAGGTCATCACGAGGTTAAGCGTATCGGCCGCAAAGTGGATGCTGTCGCGTATCCAGTAGCTCAGCGTGTCGCGCGTCGGATTGACCTCGGCCACGAGCAGGTCACTGGCGTCGAGGAGGCTGTCATTGGCCAACAAGAAGGACAACCGCGGCAACGTGTCGCTGCGGCAAAGCGTACGTTGATATGCACCGAATCGGGCCGGCGGCAGTCGTCGAGATAGCGGTTCAGCTTGCCCTCGTTGAACGAGAGGAGAACGACACGCGTCGTGTCCATCGATGGCGTAATCAGTGTGTCAATGAACGAAATGTCCTCGCTGGCGAGGTCGTAGCGGTAGTTCGTGTTGCCATCGACCAGGCCATACATCCGGTAGCGGCCCGGGGCGCAACCCAGGATCTTGAATGCGCCATAGGCATCGGTCTTGCCGGCCCGCTCGAAGGGACGTTTCAGGAAGATGCTGTCGGCCGATGCGCCATTGGCCAAAACCGAATCACCCTCGTCCACACGGTAGATGCCGACGTAGGCTCCCGTGATGGGTTCAAGGTCGGCCGCATTGAGCAGGTAGCCGCATATCTGGAGCGAATCGATATGATCGCCCGTCGAGAAGAGTAGCGCAAGGTTGTCCATCGGATTGCCCTCGTTGTTGTCTTGCACAGCGTTGCCCAGGTCGAGGCTATAGGTGGTGTTCGGTTTCAGTGAATCGCCCAGCTCGATGGTCAGTGTCTTGGCATTGCTCATGATGATGGGCGACTTCTCTTGCGGTGGCGATACGGTCAGTTTCTCATTGGCGTTGTCGAGCTTGATATTCTCGTCAAAACGCATAGTGATGCGCTGTCTCTTGACATGGGTCGCACCATTGGCAGGGTCGGAATTCTTAAGGACGGGAGGGGTCTCGTCGAACAGTCCGCCACCCGGTGAACCGATGCTGGCGCACCCGGTCAAACCCGCCGCAAAAACGGCGATTGAACCATACAAAAACGACGTTATTCGCCCTGATTCTACCTTAAACATGCCGCGAAGATACACAAATTTCGGGGAATACCGCAAAAAAACTCGCCGTAATTTACTTTTTTCTTGATTTTTTAAGGCTTTTGTTGATTTTTTTACTACCTTTGCCGCTCGAATACGCAAAAAATAATTAATTAACAATAAACATCAAACACAAAAAAACAATGCAAAACAAAGGATTTGTATCCGTATTCGCAGTGTTGCTTGCGCTGGTTTGCTGCTATCAGATCTCTTTCACTGCCGCAGTGCGCAGTGTCGAGGGTGAGGCTAAGGAACTGGCCGCAGCTGCTGGCGACGAGACTCTGGAACGGTATTACCTTGATTCACTTACCGAGAATTGGACTTGGATGGGTGATACCTACAAGCAGGCCCAGGAAAAGCAGATCGGCCTCGGTCTGGACTTGAAGGGCGGCATGAACGTTATTCTCGAAATCTCAGTTTCTGACGTACTGAAGGCTCTCGCAGCCGAAAACGCCGATGATCCGACCTTCGTCGAGGCTATCCAAAAGACACAAGCCGGCGAAGCCGTAAGTGGCGACGAGTTCCTGGACGCTTTTGCCGAGAACTTCCGCAACATCAATCCGAATGCACGTCTTGCCAAGGTATTCAGCACCTATCAGCTGAAAGACAAGATCAAGAAAGATACCCCCGACTCGGAGGTGCTCGCCATCATCAAGCGCGAGATGAGCGCCGCATTGGCCAACTCATTCAACGTCCTCCGCAACCGTATTGACCGCTTCGGCGTCGTTGCCCCAAACATCCAGCAGTTGGAACAGGCAGGCCGCATCCTCGTCGAGCTGCCAGGCGTCAAGGAGCCTGAGCGTGTCAAGAAACTGCTTCAGGGTTCAGCCAACCTCGAGTTCTGGGAGACCTATCAGGCCGATGAGGTTTACACCTATTTTGCCGAGGCCAACGCCCGTCTCGCTGCTGATGCCAAGAAGGAGGCTGAAGGTGAGACATCGGCCGATGCCCCAGCTGAAAACAACGACAACAACACTCCCGCTGCGGCCGATGCAGCTCCTGCAGACAATGCCGACGCTCTCGTTGACGCTGCCAACGCCGCCGATTCGACCGTTACAGCCGAAGATGCCGCTGCCAACAACGGCCCTCTCTTCAGCAAGCTGACCCCATACGCCGGCTTCGGTGGTGTAGCTTTTGCCAATGTGAGCGATACAGCCGCCATCAACAAAATGCTGAAGCAGCAGGACGCCCGCTTCCCTCGCCGTCTGGCATGGGCATGGGACGTCAAGGGCTTCGACCCACAGGGTGGCAAAAAGGAGAACTTCGTCGTGCTCTACGCCTTGAAGGGCAAGGGCAACGACAACACGATGCCAAGCCTCTCGGACGCAACCGTAGGTGACGTCATCGTTGATGCCAACCACGAGTACCAGCAGTTGACCGGTACCTACGAGGTTTCGATGACCATGACTCCCGAAGCCGGTGCCGAATGGTCGAAAGTTACCGGAGCCAACAAGGGCAAGTGCGTCGCCATCGTCCTGGACGGTGTCGTCTATTCAGCTCCCCGCGTCAACGACCAGATCAACGGTGGCCGTTCAAGCATCACGGGCAACTTTACGCTCGAAGAGGCAACTGACTTGGCCAATGTCCTGAAGTCCGGTAAGATGGCAGCTGCCGTCAACATCGTGAGCGAGGACGTCGTCGGTCCTTCATTGGGCCAGGAAGCCATTGACGCCAGCGTCATCTCATTCTTCATCGCGCTTGTACTTCTGTTTATCTACATGATTGCGTTCTACGGCTTCAAGGCCGGCATGGTAGCCGACTGCTGCCTGCTCATCAACGCATTCTTCACCATCGGCATCCTGAGCTCATTCCACGCCGTGCTGACCCTTTCTGGTATTGCCGGTATCGTATTGGCCATGGGTATCGCAGTCGATGCCAACGTGCTTATCTACGAGCGTGCCAAGGAGGAGCTCGCCTCGGGCAAGGCTCTGCCTGCTGCCATCACCGCAGCCTACAGCAACGCATTCTCGGCCATCTTCGATGCCAACTTGACTTCGTTGATTACGGGTATCATCCTCTACATCTTCGGTACTGGCCCAATCCAGGGCTTCGCCTTCACCTTCATGTGGGGTATCGTGACCTCGTTCATCTCGGCCGTCTTCCTGAGCCGCATCTTCATTGAGGGCAGCGTCAAGGGCTGGTTCAAGGATGTCACCTTCACAGGCGTTGCATCTGGCCTGCTGAAGCCTACGCACTTCGACTTTGTCAAGGCCGGCAAGCGCAGCCAGATCGTTTACTGCGTCATCGCCGTTGTCTGCGTCGTGCTGATGTTCTTCCCTGGCATGGAGAAGGGTATCGACTTCACGGGTGGCCGTAACTTCGTCGTCTCATTCAACGAGGTTGCATCGGTCAACACCCAGGACCTGCAGAAGGCTCTTGAGGCCGATGCTTCCCTGAACAATGCATCCATCAAGGTCATCACCATCAGCAATGCCAACCAGGTTCGCGTGACCACCAACTTCGACTTGAACGCTCAGGACGACGAGGCTGCCACCACGACTGTCAAGAAGGCCATCTACGAGGCCGGCAAGCAGTTGGGCTACACCTCATTGGCCGACTTCAACAGCTTCAACAACGAGGACTACATCCCATCGTCACAGAAGGTTGGTCCTTCCATCGCTGAAGACATCACCCGTGGTGCCATCATCTCGATTATCGTGGCTCTCATCATGATTGCGCTCTACATCCTGCTGCGTTTCCGCAACATTGCCTTCTCAATCGGCGCAATTATCGGTTTGGCGGCCAATGTCCTGATCATCCTGGGCGTCTATTCAAGCTTCTGGGCCATCATGCCATTCTCAATGGAAATTGACCAGGCCTTCATCGCTGCCATCCTGACGGTCATCGGCTACTCAATCAATGATATCGTGGTCGTCTTCGACCGTATCCGCGAGGTACGTTCGCTCTATCCGAACAAGCAGCTGGGCGACACCATCAACGAGGCCTTGAACATGACGATGCCACGTACGTTGAATACCTCAATCTCAACGCTCCTGGTTCTGTTGGTCATCTTCTTCTTCGGCGGTGCATCAATCCGCAGCTTCATCTTCGCCATGTTGCTGGGTGTCGTCGTTGACCCGTTGACCACCATCTTCCTCGCCGTTCCATCGGCCTTCAGCTTCATGACCAAGAAGACTGAAAAGAAGTGATAAACAACCGCCCCACAACGGGGTAACCTGATACAAAGGACAGCCCGATTCGGACTGTCCTTTTCTATTTTTCATGGGCTGTTGGCCAATGGCATTCGTCCGCAAAGAAGACACATTGGCCGAAACCGAATATCCATCGACAAATCACGACAGAATTATGACAATCAAGTTCACTAAGATGCACGGATGCGGCAACGACTACGTCTATGTCAACTGCTTCGAACAACACATCACCGAGCCCGAACGGCTCTCGCAGTACGTCAGCGACCGGCATTTCGGCATCGGCTCCGACGGGCTCGTGCTCATCATGCCATCGGCAACGTGCGACTTCCGGATGCGTATGTTCAACGCCGACGGCAGCGAAGCGCAGATGTGCGGCAATGCGTCGCGCTGTGTGGCCAAATACTGCTACGACCACAAGTTGACCGACAAGAAGGAGTTCACGCTCGAGACATTGGCCGGAATGAAAATCCTGAAAGTGTTCACCTACGCCGACCTGGGCCAAGGGGTCAAGGGAACGGCATCGGCCGAAAAAGTGGTCAAAGTCACGGTCAACATGGGCGAACCCATCCTGCGGCCGGCCGATATCCCCGTAAAGTGCGATGATGACGGCAAATGCATTGGCCAAAAACTGGGACTTCCTGCCGTCGAAGGCGTTTCGGCCGAATGCACAGCGGTGTCGATGGGCAATCCGCACGCAGTCTATTTCGTCGACACACTGGAGCGCGTGGAAAACCTCGATCTGGAAAAGTTCGGTCCGTCATACGAGAATTTCAAGGCCTTCCCGGCGCGCGTGAATTCGGAATTTGTCCATGTCATCAATAGGAAACACGCGCGTATGCGTGTGTGGGAACGCGGCTCGGGAGAGACATGGGCCTGCGGAACTGGAGCCTGCGCAACACTGGTGGCCTGCGTCCTGAACGAAAAGACCGACCGGCAAATCACGCTTGCCCTGAACGGCGGTTCGCTGGAACTCGCGTGGGATGAGGCTACGAACTGCGTCTTCATGACCGGACCGGCTACCGAAGTATTCTCCGGCGAGCTTGAATACTGACATTTGTCAAATAAATATTTAAAACTACAACTATTTGACAAAATATTTTAAATAATCAAAGAAAAGTGATATATTTTATACCACTTTTCTTTGTTTTTTGCTACCTTTGCGCCGGAATTGAAGACAAAACAACATTATGGCATTCGTAAACACAAACTTCACAAAAGTCAGCGAGTCGTACCTCTTCGTCGAGGTCGCCCGCCGCATCAAGGCATATCAGGAGGCTCACCCCGAGGCCAAAATCATCCGCATGGGCATCGGCGACGTCACACGCCCCATCGTTCCAGCCGTCATCGAGGCACTCCACAAGGCAGTCGATGAAATGGGCACGGCCGACGGCTTCCGTGGCTACGGGCCAGAACAGGGCTACGCCTTCCTGCGTGAGGCCATCTGCAACTACGACTTCAAGCAGCGCGGCATCGACATCCAGCCCGATGAAATCTTCGTGAGCGACGGCGCAAAGTCCGACTGCGGCAACATCGGCGACATCCTTGGCCAACAGAACGTCATCGCCGTCACCGATCCCGTCTATCCCGTCTATGTCGATACGAACGTGATGGGCGGCCGCGCAGGCGACTTCGACGGCATCCGCTACAGCCGGATCTGCTATATGCCATGCACGCAGGAGAACGGTTTCGTGCCAACCCTGCCCTCGCAGCACGTCGATGTCATCTACCTCTGTTTCCCGAACAATCCGACAGGCACCACGTTGACCAAATCGCAGCTCAAAGTGTGGGTCGATTACGCACTACGCGAAAAAAGCATCATTCTGTTCGATGCGGCCTACGAAGCCTTCATCACCGAAGACGACGTGCCGCACAGCATCTACGAGATTGAGGGTGCACGCCAATGCGCCATCGAGTTCCGAAGCTTCTCCAAGACGGCCGGATTCACGGGTCTGCGCTGCGGCTTCACCGTCGTTCCCAAGGAGCTTGTGGCCTACACCGAAGAGGGCAAAGCTGTCGCGCTCAACAGGCTCTGGAACCGCCGACAATCGACCAAGTTCAACGGCACGCCCTACATCGTACAGCGCGCAGCCGAGGCCGTCTATAGTCCCGAAGGCCGTGCTCAGATTATGGCCAACATCGCCTACTACCGCGAGAATGCCCGGCTGATGAAGCAGACCTTCGAGAGCATCGGCATCCCGGCATTCGGCGGCGTGAACAGCCCCTACGTCTGGATCAGGACTCCGCTCGACAGCTGGCAGTTCTTCGACCGACTGCTCGACGAATGTCACGTAGTGGGCACGCCAGGCGTCGGTTTCGGCCCATCCGGCCAAGGATATTTCCGTCTGACGGCGTTCGCCACGCACGAGGCCACACGCGAGGCCATGGAACGTATCAAGAAGTGGAAGCTTTGAGTCATTGGCCAATGATATTATCCCCAGACACCCGCAGCGATTGTTTTCGTTGCGGGTGTAATATTTCTTTCACGTGGGCCATTGGCCTCAATAATAATAAATCTTTCCATCTTCACCCACACCGCAGATGGAGACCTTCAGGTGGGCTGGACGCGCGCCGTTGTAGAACTGGATGTTTAGATTTCCGTCCTTGTCCGGATGGACATTCGGATTCCAATAGAGCGTGCGCCGATAATCGCTCGAATCGGGCAGTGCCGCGCCGGAATAGTCGCGATGGTAGAATTGTTCAGGATAGGCGAAGCCGTCAATCAAGATGCGGCGGTCGCGGCGCATGGCCCGCTTCCCCTCGTTCGGAATCGGAACGACATCAAACCATACGTCGGGAACACCACGATTTTCTTCTTTGCCGACACCATTACGCATGTCATAGTCCGTAAAGACACGTACCTGTAGGATATGACGGGGATCAAGACGCTTCTTAAGAACTTGAGGAGACATTGGAGTCCCAATACTACCTAATGTTGGTTCCGAGTACGTTTTTAATATTGCATGACCTTCAACCGATACCTTTAGATTGAATGATTGACGGGGATCATTCATGTTACCAAACAATTCGCGCGCACTTTCATTCCAGAACATTATACCATTGAAGCAGCTATAATGCAACCCTTGGTCAATAGCATTATTCAACAACATATTGAAGTCATAGACAAATGCAGGTTTGCTGTAATCAAATGAATGCAAAGCGCGATGCACATTCTTCTTGATTGTAACATTTTTCAGAATATGGTCTGCATCATAGATTTCATTTCGCGAAATATCTTCTTTCTCAATTTTCGAAGAATGAGTTTGTGCCCAAACATATGGTTTGCAGAATTTTGGGTAAAAAAAATCACGACGAACGTAATAACTGGGAGAAACATAAGGATTGAGTTTTTCATAATCGATTAGGCTTGCAATACATTTTTTTATAGAATCTTTTTTTTCATAAGCGGTCATCATGAGAATAGCCTGATCGTAGAAAGGAGGCATTTGAAAAATGAAATGGCCGTTACTGTCCACTTCGACCGCAATTCCTGCGATGTCACGACCTTTGTTCAACTCAGCCTCAACGATTATAGGGTGTTTTAAACCACTACTGTTTCGATTATATTGATCTTGTTGTGTATAAGTTTCCTGTCGTCTTTCTTCAACTTCTTCAATTTTTTTTTCAACTTCTTTTTGTAGCTTGTTTTCGAATCTTTCATTTAAATCTTCAAGCTCTTTCAACCCTTCTGCCTCATGCACATTTGCAAATTCGTCGTAAAGTACAATTTTGTTTTCTGGAGACAGTGTAAAAACGGCATTTCCCGTGTTATTCTTATCCACAATGTAATCCATCAGATCGAAACGCTCATACTCATCTTCTTTTAATTTGTAGATTTGACCTTCTACTGCAAATGATATCTCCGGCTGGAATCTCAGTTCCTCTACCGGCACATATTTCCGCCAGCCCTGAATCATCATCAGCTGGTCCAGTTTTTTTTGATGTTCCGCATCGTCGCCCTCAAAATAGCGCGCCGGATGAGCGACAAAACCACGCAGGTCGCCCGCCAGAAGCAGGTCGGTCAGGATGTTGCCATCGTCGTAGGTCGGTTCGTCACCGCGTCGGTCGCACACTGCAATACTCGCCGTTTTCAGTTGGCCGATGCTTGGCTGCAAGTTCAGTTTTTCAAACGGCTTTACGGCCAATGAATCAAACAAATTCAACTCGATTTTCTGTCCGATGTCACCGCGGTTCACGAATATCTGCCTTGTGGCCAATGGCCTTGCCTCCGTATCATAGGCCACAATCTCGTTCACGCCCGTCGGAAAATCTTTTGCGTCAATGGTTTGCGCATTTCGATTGAATGCAATCAACTTACCACGGCAGGTGACTGAAACGGCTGCAACGGCAACGCCATTGGCCACAATCCTGGCCTTCTGCCCGATCGGGTCGTAGGCAATGACCACGCCCGCTCCCTGGACTTCGGGCATTCTGGCCGTATATTTCTGCTCCAAATAGGTAAATTCCGCCTCCATCCGTTCGCCCTTTTGCGGCTTGATGGTAAGGACGCCACGCCCGTCATCGTCGGTCTCAAGTTTTGTCCCATTGGCCAAAGAACCGATGATTTTCAATGGTTTTCCCTGCGCGTCAAGCACTTCGAATGCGACCCTGTTTTCCACATCAGCGAGTAGGGTTCCGCTCTCGGGATAGACCTTCACGTCGAGCCCCTCCTCCACACCCGCCAGGCGACGTTTCGGACGGTCAATGATACGCTTGTCGGCATAGTTCCCAGTCTGCTCGGGCTTTTCGTAAATCGGCAGCACGCGGCTGTAAAGTCCCTCATAGTCACGGAAATAATCATTGGCCAACTCCTGATTGAAGAACCAGCGGTCGTCAAAATCGCTGTGCGGCCGCTCCGTCACGTTGAAATTCAGCTGCCAGCGGGTGTAGGCGCGCAGTTCGTAGAAGCCAGAATACATCGTGTCTGGCAGGGCGAATTGGCCGAAACTCTGCGTATTATGATCCACGATGATTCGTTGACGTTCAACGAGATAGCCATCGGGCGAAAGCAGTTCGACATACATGATTTTGCTCATGTGGGATGGCCGATGGTCATCGGCCCGAAGCAAATAGGTCTTGAACCAGATCGTGTCGCCCACGAAATAGCTGTTGTTATCGGTATGTACGTAGATTTTCTCCTGAACCTGCTCGCTGCTTCTCAGCTGATTTTCAAGTGAATCAATGGCATTGGCCAATGCCGTTTGAATCCCGAAGAACGCCAGCAGCGGCAACATGTTTTTCAAGTGATTTTTCATTGGGTTGGGTGTTTTTTGACTGGATTTGTCGCGCAAATATAAAGATTTTGCACACAATCACCAAGTTCGGCTTACATTTTTATCAAAAATATAAAGAAATATAATACTATGTATTGCAAGGTAGTAAAATAATGCCTATATTTGCGCCATCGGACATAAACATACGGATATGAACATTGAAAACGCAAAATCGCAGATGCGCAAGGGGATGCTGGAATACTGCATCCTACTGATACTGAACCGCGCGCCTTCGTACGCGACGGACATCATCCGACGACTTGAAGAGGCTCAGCTGATTGTGGTCGAGGGAACGCTCTACCCCCTGCTCACACGGCTGAAGAACGACGGAATGCTGTGCTACGAGTGGAAGGAATCGCTCTATGGACCGCCACGCAAGTACTACGCGCTGACCGAGCAGGGCCGCGAATCGCTCCAGGCACTCGATGAGGCATGGGGAGCATTGGCCAACACCGTAAATATCTTACGAAACGCTGAAAAACAAGACGAACAATGAAGAAAAACATCAATATCAACCTTTTTGGCGTCAATTATGCCATCAACGAAGACGCCTACGAGCTGCTCGAAACCTATCTCAACAGGGTCAAGCAATGTTTTGGCCAACGGGAAGGCGGCGAGGAAATAGCCGATGACATCGAACATCGCGTGGCCGAACTGCTCTGGGAGAAGAAGCAGCTGGGCGTCGAGACCATCGATCTGATGACTATCAAGACCATCCTGAAACAGATTGGAGAACCGGAGGAAATCATGGGCGAAGAGGTTCCAAACGAGGATTTTTCGGCCAATGCTCCGGCTGAAGAAAACTCTGGAACGGGCGACGAAAATCCATCGGCCAAAGAGACAAAAACCGAAAAAGAGCCCCGGACAACCAAACGGAAGCTGTTCCGCGCGACACACGACAAGGTGCTGGGCGGCGTGCTGAGTGGACTCACCTATTATATGGGCGGCAGCAATCCGAACCTGCTACGCGCCATTGTGATTGCCATAGCATTGATTCCAATGTTCTGTTCACCGCTTTCCTTACTTTCGCACACATTCTTAGGCGGTTTCAGCCTCATCGTCAGCCTGTTCAACCTGTGTGACCCCGCATTCTGGAGCATCGTCATCTATATTTTATGCTGGATTCTCATTCCTGCGGCCGATACACCGGAAAAACGCGAGCAGCTGATGGGCAGGAAAGAGACATTGGCCAATACCCCAGACAAAAACAACTCGTCGGACGGCTGCATGAAAGGTTGTATCGTAGCAATTATCGTCGTGGCAGTGCTGATTCTGGCGACATTCTACGGTTTATTTTCCTTCTTGCAACAGATGATAATGTTCAATCACATCTAAGAAAAAAATGTTTATAACTTATCAAAACGAAAGGCGATTTTTTCGGAAATCGCCTTTCGTTTTTTGATAATGCCAAGGTGGAATTTGGCTTAAAATGCGAGAAAAAATTTGAAACATTATTTAGAATACGAAACATTTTCGAGACTTAGAGTCTGTTTTTATGTGGAAAATAATTTAAAGAGGTGGAAAATTTAGGTGTAATAATTCTTTTTGACGAATTTTATTTGCATGGCCGATTTTTTTGCCGTATCTTTGCAGTGCAATTCGAAAGAGTTGCTCCCAAATGTCTCTATAAAATACTGACTTTTTAGGGTCGTCAGTTTTAGTTAGTAGTATTAGTGGTTGGAATCAGCTCCCTGTGAAGGGCGCTGATTTTTCTTTTCTCCTATCCCCGCAGAACTTTTCGCGCCATCGCGGTCTGCACTACACTACGCACGACAAGATACACCACGAAGGCGAGCCACAAGTGATGGTTCGTCGGCAGCGCCATTGGCCAAAACCAGAGGACAAAGAATACGGCTGCTGCAATAGCAAGCGTATAGAGCATCTGCCGTGTGGCCGTCGCGCCGATGAAGATGCCATCCCACATAAACGTTGCAAAACCGGCGAGGGGAATGGCCAATGTCCACGGAAGATAGGGCTGGGCGGCATCAATGACAGATGTATCATCGGTCAAAAGGCGGAGAATGCCATTGGCCGCAAAGAAATAAATCGTCGTGAAAAGCAGCGTCACTCCACTTGCCCAACCGAAAAGGCGACGGACGCACATCATCTTTCTCTCATGACTCTTCGCACCGACATACTTACCAACAAGCGCCTCACCCGCCAACGCGAATCCGTCGCAAAAATAGCTGAACAGGATAAAGAGCTGTATGAGTAGTGTATTTACGGCCAATAGCATGTCGCCCTGACGCGCGCCGAAACTCGTGAAAGCTGTCGTGACGGCAATGATGCAGATCATGCGTAGGAAAATGTCACGGTTGACACGAAAGAAATCGGCCAAGCTCAATTCCCGCGCCGTATCGATAGTTCCGTCAGCCGGATGAAGATGGATGCGCCGCACGAGGAAAAGTGCCACAGCGAGCCCACAATACTGCGAAATGACAGTACCCAAGGCAACGCCACGCACGCCCAATCCGAACTGGAAGACAAGCAGAGCCGATACAGCAATGTTAAGCAGGTTTTGGCCAATGGCGATATACATCGGGAAACGCGAATTCTGCATTCCGACGAACCATCCGTTCAGCGCAAAAAGCGAGAGCACGGCCGGCGCCGCCCAGATGCGAATATGGAAATAGGTGATGGCCAATGCCCAGACTTCATCGGTCGGAGCGATGATGATGTGCGCAAGCCACTCAATGGGCCATTGCAGCGCAAATATCCCGACACCACACACGACGGCCACCGTAAGCGCCATGCGCAACACGCGACGCTCCCCTGCGCCATCCTCGCGGCCAAAGCGTTGTGCCGTCAGACCGCTGCTTCCCATACGCAGAAAGGCAAACAACCAATAAATCATGTTGAAGATGAGCCCACCCACCGATATGGCGCCTATGGCCAATGCTCCGCCGTCGGCCGAATCAATATGGCCAACGATGCTGAGGTCAATGATGCCCAGCAGCGGAATGGTGATGTTGGTGATGATACTCGGAATCGCAATGCGAAGGATTTCTCGGTTCATTGGCCAAGGAAATCAATAACCTCACCCGAACTGGCCGAGTGAGGTAAATTGGAAATAAATAATGGTCGTATTTTCTCCCCTTAGGGAGGTCTTGAAAAGAGGAATTTACCCCTTCAGCGACTTCTCGAAGCGTTCGAGGAAGAGGTCGCATTCCTTTTGGCCGATGCAGAGCGGCGGCAGGATACGCAACACATTGGTGCCAGCGGCTCCGGTGAATACGTGCTGGTCGTAAATCAGACGGTTGCGGACCTCCTTGTACGGATAGTCGAACTCGATGCCGATCATCAGGCCACGGCCACGCAGTTCCTTCAAGCCGGGGATGTTCATCGACTTGAGCTGCTGCATCAGATATTCGCCCTGCTTGGCGGCATTCTCGACCAACTTCTCGTCCTGAATCACATCGAGCACGGTGCAGGCCAATGCGCAGCCCAGATGGTTACCTCCGAATGTCGTACCCAATTGGCCATAAACCGGAGTGAATTTGGGCGAAATCAGCACGCCGGCGAACGGATAACCGTTGGCGATGCCCTTGGCCACAGTGATGATGTCGGGACGGATGCCTGCATATTGGTGGGCGAAGAACTTGCCTGAACGGCCGTAGCCCGACTGAATCTCGTCGAGGATGAGCACTACGTTGTTTTCTTCGGTCACCTTGCGTAGCTGCTGCATGAACTCGGTGGTCGGAATGTGGATTCCGCCGACGCCGCTGATGCCCTCGATGATGACGGCTGCGACATCACCATTGGCAATGCTTGCCTTGATGCCCTCAATGTCGCCCAACGCGAAGAATTCGACCGGGAAAGTCGAGTTGATTGGTGCCTGGATCTTCGGATTCTGGGTGACGTTAACCGCAGCCGAAGTACGTCCGTGGAAGGCGTGGGAGAATGCAATAACTTTCTTCTTGCCGGTATAGAACGATGCCAGTTTCAGCGCGTTCTCGTTGGCCTCAGCACCCGAATTGATGAGGAACAGCTGGTAGTCATCGTAGCCGCTCACCTTGCCAAGTTTTTCGGCCAATTTGACCTGCAATGGGTTCTTCACTGCATTCGAGTAGAAACACAGCTTCGATGCCTGCTCCTGCATGGTCTGCAAATAGCGTGGATGGCCATGGCCGATGGAAATCACGGCGTGTCCGCCATAGAAGTCGAGATACTCCTGACCTTTTTCGTCGTACACATAGCATCCTTTGCCATGGTCGATGGTCACATCAAAAAGTGGATATACGTCAAAAAGTTTCATTTTCTTTTAGGTTTTGAGGTTATGAGGTCGCGTCGCTTGTGAGGTTTTGAGGTAATATTCAAAGGCGATTCCAGAGGTATACAACCTAAAAACCTTACAACCTTATGACCTTTTAAAATGCGATTGCCTTCAAGTTCAGGCCAGCCTTTTCGTCGAGACCGAACATCAGGTTCATGTTCTGGACGGCTTGTCCGACGGCACCCTTCAGCAAGTTGTCAACCATCGAGGTGACGACAACCTTGCGGCCGAACACATCGACATGGACGAGTGCCTTGTTGGTGCCGACCACCTGCTTGAGGTCGATGGCTGCGTCACTGTAGTGAGTGAATGCGGCATCGGCATAGAAATCCTTGTAGAGCGTGGCAACTTCATCGGCCGACATTGCCTTCTTCAGACGGATGACCTCGGTGCAGAAGATGCCACGTGCGAAGTCGCCGCGATACGGAATGAAATCGACCGTGATGCCGTCGGCCTCATAGCCCTCGTTGAGCGTATCGACCACACGCGGAGCACCCGCTGGAGCCAGTTCGTTCAACGTCTGCGTGATTTCGTGCAGATGCTGGTGCGTGAAGAGGCGCGTGTCCGTCAGGCGGTTCACCGGCGCACGGTACGCAGATGGGCACTCGGCGGAAGTGGCACGTTAGCCGTTGCAGCGATTCTGGTGCTGGCCGTTATTCTGGTTCCGACGATCAAAACGATGCACCAGTATAGCACGCAGTATGTGGCAAGCATCGAGACCGAAGCGTTCCGAGGCGGTGACGAGATGAGTATGAAGCTCTGTGAGGCGATGGTCAAGATGAAACGGGGTCAGTGGGTGGAAGCCGAACGGATAGCAGACACGCTGCTGGAGCAGACCGCTGATTCGGAGGACGAAGAGGACATAGACATCCGCCAGAGCGCCGAATGGATCAAAGCCCTCTGCCTCATGCATGACGGCAAGATCTTCTCCGCACGAAAACTGCTGAAACGTATCGCTGCCGGTGACAGTTATTACAGTCCGCTCGCTGAAGAGCTATTGAGATAAACGGTTTTTCAATGTTTCTGCCGCAAAGAAACAGGTAAATCAATTATTAATAATTAAACATTTACACACATGAAAAAAGTTTTGTTTTTCTCCGCTGTTGCACTGAGTGCAATCATGATGGTATCGTGCAACAAGCCTGCTGCTCAGACTGAAGAGAAAGAGGCTATCGAGCAACCTGCATCGCAAGAGATGGACGCTATCCGCACCGCGCTGGCTCTGGCTCAGTATGGTTACGCTGCTGAATCTCCGGCTGCTCTGATCGAGGCTGCTGACATTCTCGCTTCTACTCCGGTACAACCGGTAGCCGTTGAGGGTGAGGTAGGTGCACAGAACGAGAACGAAGGTGAGAAGGCTGCAAAGCCAGAGGTTACTGTTGAGCAACTGCTTGCTGACGCTCGCGCACTGACCGAGGACGCAAACCTGCTGGCTCTGGCTGACAAGGTAGCTGCTAAGGCTGCTGAAAGCGCAGAGGCAACTCGTGGTGCTTACGGTGGTCCGAAGTATCAACGTGACCGCGTTTACTCTCACAGCTACATTCAGTACGTTCAGGCTTTCTATGCAAGCCAAATCGCTGAGGTATCTGTAGTAGGTGACGGTGATACCGACCTTGACCTCTACATCTATGACGAGAACGGTAACCTCATCGTTTCTGACACCGGTTACACCGATCGTTGCTACGTTCGTTGGTGCCCGCGTTGGACAGGTAACTTCCTCGTTCGCGTGGTTAACCGTGGTGGTGTTTACAACAACTTCACAATTGCTACTAACTAATTCTTCTTTGTCGGCCTGATGGAAATGCCTATCAGGCCGGCATGTCTTTTGATGGCTATGAATCGTTCTATTCTTATCTGTGTGTTAGCAACGATGTTGCTGTTACCGGTGCATGCTACGAAGCGTGCGCTTATTATCGGTATAGGTGCTTATCCTGAATCCACCGGATGGGCGAAGATCAACGGAGATAAGGATGTAGCTACCGTAGAGCAGATGCTGATCAGCAAAGGTTTTCTCAAAGCCAACATCGTCAAGTTGAGCAATGCGCAGGCTACAGCCGCCGGTATCAAAGCGGCGTTGGAGAACCTCATTCAGGTATCTGCCAAGAACGATTTTGTGTATATTCATTTCTCCGGTCACGGTCAGCGTATCACCGACACGAGCGGAGATGAGACGAGTGGTTATGACGAAGCATGGGTACCCTATGACGCGCAATTCGCCTACGAAGAAGGATCGGGTTTGTTCGTCAAGAAAGGCGGTTACCAAGGTCAGAACCATTTAGTGGACGATGAACTCAACGAATACCTCTACCGCCTGCGTCAGAAAGTGGGACGCGAAGGACAGATCATCGTTATTGCCGATGCTTGCCACAGTGGAGGCGGGTCGAGAGCGCTGGATGATGAGGACGAAGAACCGTTGGTGGTCAGAGGTACACGCGATGATTTCATCATTCCTTCCGCATCCAGAACGCCGCAGGTAGGAGGACATGTTGTGGATTGGATCTTTATCAGCGCCTGCAAATCGACCCAGAGTAACTACGAGTACCATGGTACCGGTTCGCTGACCTATGCGTTACAGCAGTTATCGGCGCAGTTTGACCAGCTCTCTTGTGCGGAGTTACAAGCCCGCTTACGTGCCATCCTGCGGGATATCATTCCTTTCGTGCAGACACCTACCGTGGAGACTCCGACGCCGGACGACACATTCTTTTGATAACCATGCGACGCGCCTTGTGTATATATACATTGGGTTTCTTGGCTGCATTTCTATGCGCAGGATGTATATGGGCACAAAGCGCCAAAACGGAGACATCTGCCCGAAAAGCGGCTAAGTATGTAGCCCAAAAACTCTGCAAAGAGCACAAAGGGGAAGAGTTGTTGGATGACCTGGAAGAGATGATGGCCGGCCTGATGTTAGCCTGCACCCTTCCACCGGAGCCTATCGATCTCGAAGAAGAAGAACAAAATCCTGATTCCGACGACCAGAATGCCACACGGCGTGACCGACGAAACCGCAGACAGCGGGACAAGCAGCGTCGTGACCGACAGCGAGACAAACGGTCTTCCCGAACCGACTCACGCCGCGTTCGCACGCGGTACAGAACGCGTAGAAGGACGGAAGACGACAACGAATCAGCCTCATGAAAACCCTTCTGTTATCCATACTGATTTCTTCTATGTCCATGGCCGACTCGCTGCTCGACCAGGCCGTCCTTTTGCAGGATCAGGCGATGCACGAGCAGGCTTTGGCGCAATGCGAGCAACTCTTAGCCGCAGCGGACTCGTCAGGCTATACGGATACGGAATGGAAAGTGTCGGTGCTCCAAACGATCATCACCTCCCTCGATGAGTTGGGGCGCTACGATGAGGCTATCTATTACTGCAAGCAAATCGTGGCGATGGGTGCGGACGTGCCGCCGGATGAACGCGCGTACGCGCAGGCGGACATGGCTTCTTTCTATGTGCTGATAGGCCATCTGCCGCAAGCTACCCGAACCGCTTTCGAGGCCATCAAAACCGCCAAACAGTATATTGCTGCCAATAATTCAAAGTGGTTAGCGGCTCGTGATTATGACGCGTTCGCAGAAGGCGCGCAATTGATGGAATACGTCGTTCGGCAATGTTTCACCGCTTTGTCCGAAGGTTATGTGGCGGCAGACGAAGCATCTCAAGCCATGCTGGTGGCAGAGTTTGATGTTCCTGCCTTCAAGCAACTCTTCCGTACCTCCTATGAGCAAGTATCGGTCATGGCTGATAAAGCCGCTGCAGGTTCGGCGCTCTATCGTATGCTGTGCAGTCAGCAGCAGTCCTATGGCGCCATGCTATGCGAAGCCATCCTGCTGGAGGCGGATTTTGCGCCGACCGAACAAGACAAGCGCGCTATCTTGGGTCAGATAGCCGGCTTGAATCCTACCTTACCTGACTATGAACTGCGTGCCGATGTGCGTATTGCGGCATCGTTTGCGCAAGAAGAGAAATACGACAGCGCGCAGGTCTATTGGGAGAGAGTCGCGCAGACGGACTCGCTTCAGACCTATGCCGCTGTGATTGAAGAGAATAAAGCCTGGACGGCCGTGCAACACAGGGATTGGACGCATGCCCTGCCATGGCTCCGGCAATCGCTGCAAGACAAACGTCAGAATCTGAAAAGCGAGTTCTTGTGGCTCAGCGCACGTTCCAGACAACGGACGTGGTTGACAAACTACGCATGGTATTTTGCCCAGAATATATCCCTCTGTGCCCTTGCCGAGCACCCGGACGAAGTCAATGCCTTTATCTATGACAACGTACTGCTCGAGAAGGGTATTCTGCTATCTACCGAAACGGAACTGGAGATGCTCTTGCAGGAAACGGGAGGCAGAGCGGTGTTAGACAGTCTGCACGCATTGCGTCATATACGGCATCAGTTGTATCTGTCGGAAAAGGACCAAACCGTTCATCCGGATACTCTTGCCGCTCGCAAACGGGCTGCAGCCAATCTGGAATTGCATATCCTCCGAGCCTGTCACAATGTAGGGGATTTCACGCGACTGCTGGACTTGACCTGGCAGGATGTCCAAGCCCGATTAAAGGACCATGAGACGGTGGTGGAGTTCATCCAGACCGAAGACGCCGACAACGAGCGCTGGATGCAAGCCCTTGTGCTGCGCAAAGGATGGTCATACCCGAAACTGCTGACGGTCGGAAAAGCTAAAGAGGTGGAGCAATGGTGTGCGTCCAACACCCTCTATGAGAACAAAGAAACTACCCGTCGCATATGGCAACCGATTATAGAAACGGCGGGCATACAAGCCGGTCAAACGGTCTATTTCTCGCCGGACGGTATATTCTATCTGACCGGCATCGAATACCTGCCTGTAGATACAACAACCCTCTTTGACCGCTATAACATGGTTCGCCTCTCCTCTTCACGCGAACTGTGCCGGCAAACGCAGGCGAATCCGGAGGAACAAACCATCCTCTATGGAGGTGTGATCTATGCGGATGACGAGAACGACCGACGAATCGATTACCTCTCTTCTACTTTGGACGAGGTGCAGCAGATCGATTCGATCATACCGCACAGTGCGCTCTATACCGGATTGGAGGCTACCGAAGAGTCGTTCAAAGACCTGTCCGGACATTCTCCGCAAACGCTTCATATGGCAACACACGGCTTCTATCTGAAGAACAAAAAAGCACAATCCATGATGCAGAAGAATGTGCAGTTCGTGCGTCTGACGGAGCGGCAACGGATCAATATCGAAGATTATGCATTGGCGCGCTGCGGCTTGCTCATGGCGCATTCGTCTTCTTCGTATTCGGGAGACTCGATCTCCACCACGCGGGACGACGGTGTCTTGACCGCCAAAGAGATTGCCGCTTTGGATCTGCACAAGACCGAACTGGTCGTTCTATCCGCCTGCAAATCCGGACTCGGAGACATCACCGTGGACGGTATAGCGGGTCTGCAGCGCGGTTTCAAGAAAGCAGGCGTACAAGCAATGCTGATGACCTTATGGCCCATTGACGATACGGCCAGCAGGATTTTTATGTACGCCTTCTATCAGAGTCTTGTTGCAGGCCAAACCAAGCAAGCGGCCTTACGGCATGCCCAGCAGACACTGCGCGCGATGGAGGAGTATAACTATCCGCGTTATTGGGCTGCGTTTGTACTGTTGGACGCTATTCCTAAAGAATAAAATATGATCCTATACATGAAAAAACTCACTCTCATCGGCCTTGGTCTCCTGTTCTGCCTCACTGCGAGTGCAGAGTTGAGCGAGAAGAAAATGCTTAGCGATGCAAAAGCCATCTCTAAAGTGCTGTACTCCGATCCCGACCAGTGCAAGCACCTTGACAAACCCATGCTGGATATTATCTGCAATGGCAGTACGGCGCAACGCAGATGGTTAGTGGAGCGCTTGCTGGAACTGGATATCAACCGCCTAAGTGAGAAGAACAAACGGCAGTACCTGAGTTGGTTCTTGCTGCTTATCAAATATCAGAGTCTGGACGCACCTTATTACGTACAAATCGCGGGTGA
>CACZAY010000007.1 GCA_902779265.1 uncultured Bacteroidales bacterium
GGTAACAAGGGTATCGTCTCGAAGGTCGTTCGTGATGAGGATATGCCTTTCACGGCCGATGGTTGCCCTGTCGATCTCGTCTTGAACCCGTTGGGTGTGCCTTCACGAATGAACCTCGGTCAGATTTTCGAGGCCGTTCTGGGTTGGGCAGGTCGTGAATTGGGTGAGAAGTTCGCTACGCCGATTTTCGATGGTGCTACGCTCGACGACCTCAACGAATGGACCGACAAGGCTGGCCTGCCACGCTACGGTAAGACGCAGCTCTACGATGGCGGTACGGGTGAACCGTTCGACCAGATGGCAACAGTCGGTGTGACCTACATGTTGAAACTGGGTCACATGGTCGAGGACAAGATGCACGCACGTTCCATTGGCCCATACTCACTCATTACACAGCAGCCTCTGGGCGGTAAGGCTCAGTTCGGTGGCCAGCGTTTCGGTGAGATGGAAGTCTGGGCGCTCGAGGCATTCGGCGCAGCACATGTCCTTCAGGAGGTATTGACCGTCAAGTCAGATGACGTTGTCGGCCGTGCCAAGACCTACGAGGCTATCGTCAAGGGTGATAACATGCCAACTCCAGGCCTGCCAGAATCGCTCAACGTGCTCCTGCACGAGCTCCGTGGTCTGGGTCTCAGCATCAAGTTTGAATAAGTTAATGGTTGGATTATCAACTTTTGACTATTAACTTTTAATTTCGAAAAAGACTATGGCTTTTAGAAAAGAAAACAACAATAAGAAGTTCGGCTTTACCAAAATCAACATTGGTTTGGCTTCGCCCGAGGAGATTAAGGATAATTCTCACGGCGAGGTGCTGAAGCCTGAGACCATCAACTACCGCACCTACAAGCCGGAGCGCGACGGTCTGTTCTGCGAGCGCATCTTCGGTCCTGTCAAGGACTACGAGTGCCACTGCGGAAAGTACAAGCGTATCCGTTATAAGGGTATTGTCTGTGACCGATGTGGTGTCGAAGTGACCGAGAAGAAGGTGCGCCGCGAGCGTTGTGGCCACATCGAACTGGTCGTCCCAGTAGCTCACATCTGGTATTTCCGCTCGTTGCCAAACAAGATTGGTAACCTGTTGGGTATCCCGACCAAGAAGCTCGATTCGGTCATCTACTACGAGCGTTATATTGTCTTGCAGCCTGGTTGTCTGGAGAAGACCCAGAATGTACAGAAGCTTGATACTTTGTCGGAGGACGAGTATCTGGAGATGTGCGAGAACATCCCAGAGAAGTACCGCAACCTGCCAGATGATGATCCGAACAAGTTCATCGCCATGATGGGTGCCGAGGCTGTCCTGCGTCTCTTGCAGGAAGTTGACCTCGACAACCTTGCCATCGAGTTGCGTGCCCGTGCCAACGAAGACGGTAGTGTACAGCGTAAGCAGGAGGCTTTGAAGCGTCTGCAGGTCGTTGAGGCATTCCGTGCCGCCAAGGATCGCAACAAGCCGGAGTGGATGATTATCAAGATTCTGCCTGTCATCCCGCCAGAGCTTCGTCCATTGGTTCCGTTGGATGGTGGCCGTTTCGCTACCAGTGATGTCAATGACCTCTATCGTCGTGTCATCATCCGCAACAACCGTTTGAAGCGACTCATCGAGATTAAGGCTCCTGAGGTCATT
The DNA here is from genome assembly GCA_902779265.1 of uncultured Bacteroidales bacterium. Taxonomy (GTDB): domain Bacteria; phylum Bacteroidota; class Bacteroidia; order Bacteroidales; family UBA3663; genus Liminaster. Next base: position 1,622 of record CACZAY010000007.1, read on the forward strand.
CTCCGCAACGAGAAGCGTATGTTGCAGGAGGCTGTCGATTCTCTCTTCGACAACTCGCGCAAGTCGAGCGCCGTGAAGAGCGAGGCTAATCGTCCGTTGAAGTCTCTCTCTGACTCACTGAAGGGTAAGCAGGGTCGTTTCCGTCAGAACTTGCTCGGTAAGCGTGTTGACTATTCTGCACGTTCGGTTATCGTCGTTGGTCCTGAACTGAAGATGAACGAGTGCGGTCTGCCAAAGTTGATGGCTGCCGAATTGTACAAGCCGTTCATCATCCGCAAGCTCATCGAGCGCGGCATTGTCAAGACCGTCAAGTCGGCCAAAAAGATTGTCGATAAGCGCGAACCTGTCGTTTACGACATCCTCGAATATGTCATGAAGGGTCACCCTGTGCTCTTGAACCGTGCTCCAACACTGCACCGTCTGGGTATTCAGGCTTTCCAGCCCCGAATGATTGAGGGTAAGGCTATCCAGCTGCATCCATTGGCTTGTACGGCATTCAACGCCGACTTCGATGGTGACCAGATGGCCGTCCACCTGCCACTCGGCAACGCTGCAATCCTCGAGGCGCAGATTCTGATGCTTGGTTCTCACAATATTTTGAATCCGGCCAATGGCGCTCCTATTACCGTGCCATCGCAGGATATGGTATTGGGTCTGTACTACATCACCAAACTGCGTGACAACGACAAGGGCCAGGGCTTGACATTCTATGGTCCGGAAGAGGCTATGATCGCCTACAACGAAGGCAAGTGCTCACTTCAGGCCAAGATCAAGTGTGTGGTCAATGATGTTGATGCCGACAACAACCGTTTGCCAATCAAGCGTCTGGTAGAGACCTCTGTCGGCCGATTGATTTTCAACGAGAAGGTTCCGCAGAAGGTCGGCTTCGTCAATGAGGTCATCACCAAGAAGTCTCTGCGTAACGTCATCACCGACGTCATCAAGTATTGTGGTATTCCACGTACGGCCGACTTCCTTGACGATGTAAAGAACCTTGGCTATTATGAGTCATTCCGTGCCGGTCTGTCATTCAACTTGGGCGATGTGCTCGTTCCTGCCGAGAAGGCTGAAATCATCAAGAAAGGTGATGACGAAGTCGAGGCAATTATGGACGACTACAACAATGGTTGGATTACCGACAAGGAGCGTTACAACAAGGTCGTCGATGTCTGGTCAGGTGTGAACAACCAGTTGACCAGTGTCTTGATGAAGCAGTTCAAAGAGGCAGAGCAGGGCTTCAACGCCATCTACATGATGATGGACTCTGGCGCCCGTGGTTCTAAGGACCAGATCGCTCAGCTGTCAGGTATGCGTGGTTTGATGGCCAAGCCTCAGAAGGCCGGTGCCGAGGGCGCGCAGATTATCGAGAACCCAATTAAGGCAAACTTCAAGGAGGGTATGTCTGCGCTCGAGTACTTCATCTCTACGCACGGTGCCCGTAAGGGTTTGGCCGATACCGCTTTGAAGACGGCCGATGCCGGTTACTTGACCCGTCGTCTCGTCGATGTCGCACATGACGTCATCGTCCGTGAGGAGGACTGCGGCACGTTGCGTGGTCTCGTCTGCACCGAGTTGAAGAACAACGATGAGGTTGTCGCTTCATTGAAGGAGCGCATCCTGGGTCGCGTCTCTGTACACGATATCATCCACCCATTGACCGGAGAACTCATCATCGCTGCCGGTGAGGAAATCACCGAGCGTATTGCCGATGCCATCGAGGATTCTCCAATCGAGCAGGTCGAGATCCGTTCCGTCCTCACTTGCGAGTCAAAGCACGGTGTCTGCGCCAAGTGCTACGGCCGTAACCTCTCGACCAACCGTATGGTTCAGAAGGGCGAGGCTGTCGGCGTCATCGCAGCACAGTCAATCGGTGAGCCTGGTACACAGTTGACACTTCGTACCTTCCACGCCGGTGGTATTGCATCGAACGCAGTGGCTGTCTCTAACTTGAAGGCTGGTTACGACGGTAACCTCGTCATCGAGGAGCTCCGTACCATCGACGCACCACAGGAGGACGGTTCAATCAACAAGGTTGTCGTCAGCCGTATGACCGAAATGCGCATCGAGGATGCCAACACCGGCATGGTGCTCCAGCAGGCCAACATCGGCTATGGTTCGACCTTGTTCTTGGCCAATGGTACCCAGGTGAAGAAGGGCGACGTGATTGCCGAGTGGGACCCATTCAACGCAGTCATCGTCGGCGAGCAGGCCGGTATGGTCCAGTACGAGAACGTCATCGAGGGCGACACCTACAAGGTTGAGGCCGATGATGCAACCGGACTCGAGGACAAGATCGTCATCGAATCGAAGGACCGTACCAAGGCTCCAATGGTTCACATCGTGGACGAGTCAGGAGATACATTGGCCAGCTACACCTTGCCTATCGGCGCACACATCATGGTCAACGACCAGGAGATGGTCAAGCCGGGTGTCATCATCGTTAAGATCAACCGTACGTCAAGCAAGGCGGGCGATATTACCGGTGGTCTGCCTCGAGTTACCGAGCTCTTCGAGGCACGTAACCCATCGAATCCGGCTGTTGTGGCCGAAATCGACGGCGAAGTCACCTTCGGCAAGATTAAGCGCGGTAACCGCGAGGTCATCGTCACCGGCAAGTATGGCGACACACGTGCATACCTCATTCCGTTGAACCGTCAGGTACTCGTTCAGGAGCACGACTACGTGCGTGCAGGCAATCCGTTGTCCGACGGTGCCATCACTCCAGGCGACATCCTGCGTATCCTCGGTCCGACAGCCGTACAGGAATACATCGTCAACCAGGTACAGGACGTTTACCGTCTGCAGGGCGTAAAGATCAACGACAAGCACTTTGAGGTCATCGTACGTCAGATGATGCGTAAGGTCGTTGTCCTGAACCCAGGCGACACCCGTTTCCTGGAGGCCCAGCAGGTCGACAAGCTCGACTTCTTGGCCGAGAACGACCGCATCTGGGGTATGAAGTACATCACCAAGGCCGGCGACAGCACCGAGCTGAAGCCTGGTATGCTGGTAACGGCACGCCGTCTGCGCGACGAGAACTCTATGCTCCGCCGCAAGGACAAGAAGCAGGTCGATGCACGCGACGCCGAGCCCGCAACGTGCGAGCAGCTGCTGCAGGGTATCACCCGCGCCGCTTTGGGTACGTCAAGCTTCATGTCGGCCGCATCATTCCAGGAGACTACGCGCGTCTTGAACGAGGCAGCCATCCTGGGCAAGACCGACTATCTGGAGGGCATGAAGGAGAACGTCATCTGCGGTCACCTCATCCCGGCCGGTACGGGTCAGCGCGACTTCGAGAACCTCGTTGTGGGCAGCCGCGACGACTTCAACCGCGCCTTCAGCGCTCCACGCAAGGCTCTTGACTTCGATTAAATGAATGTACATTGTGGCCAATGGTGCAGGCAATGACCATTGGCCAACCATAGAGAAAATGGTCAGCAGGCTCAACGACGAGTCCTGTTGGCCATTATTTTTAATCACTTTTTAATTTTTTATGTCAAACAACAACAATTCAGCCAAGTGGAAGCGCTTCAGTGGCGCCTCCTACGCAAGCTTCCAGAGCCTGCACCGCGAGGTACGCATCGGCGTATTGAGCGTGGCCATGCTTTCGTCCGTCGCTTTGAAGGCGAATGCAACGTCAACGGCCACAGGCGCATCGGCCACCATCCCGACCGGGACGGAGTATGATGCGGCGGCGGGAGACAGTCTGGTCGTTGGGCTCGAGGATGTCGAAATCCTCGCATCGCGTGTGCCGCTCACCCAGGTACAGGCACCGCGTCAGGTAACCGTGCTGAATGCGGTGGACATTGCCGCCGCGTCGGTACACAGTATCAACGATCTGCTCGAATATGCCGTGGGCGTCGATGTCCGGCAGCGCGGTGATTTGGGTGTCCAGACGGATATTTCCGTGCGTGGTGGCACCTTCGATCAGATTACGATCTTGTTGAACGGCGTCAACATCTCGTCGCCGCACACTGGGCATCTTTCGGCCGATTTTCCCGTCTCGCCTCAGGATATCGAACGCATCGAGGTGGTTGAGGGTCCGGCCGCACGCGTCTTCGGAACGAGTGCCTTTACCGGCGTGATCAATATCGTGACGAAAGACTATTCTTTGGCCGATGAGACATCGGCCGCACATGAAAGACACATTCAGGGCAATGCGCACCTGTTCGGAGGTAGTTATGGTCATGCCGGCGCCGATGTGCGTGTGGCGCACCGGACGGGCAGGTTGCAGAACAGCCTCAGCGCAGGCTACAGCCGCAGTGACGGCGCGACGCCCAACAGCTATTTCCAATCCACCCGTGGTTTTTATCGTGGCCAATGGCAAGGCGATGACGTGCAGCTCAACGTGCAGTTGGGCTACAGCTACAAGCCGTATGGCGCCAACACCTTCTACAGCGCAAAGAGCACCGACCAGTGGGAGAGCAACGAGCGCTACATGGGTGCCGTGACGGCGCAGACGCGCATCGGCCAACTGCACATTGCTCCCGCCGTCAGCTGGAACCGCTGGTTCGACCATTATCAGTGGCATAAAGATTCGCCCGTCGGCGAGAATTACCATCAGGTCGATACGTGGAGCACGTCGCTCAACAGCTGGTTCGAATCGGCCATCGGCAAGACATCGTTCGGCATCGAGATGCGCAACGAGGGCATCTACAGCACGAAACTTGGCGAGGCGATGTTGGCCTCAAAGTATTTCGACGTGCGCGGACACGACGGCCTGACCGACTCGACGCAGTACACGCACCATGCCGACCGCACGAACGTCTCGGCCTTTTTGGAGCATGATATCGTGCTCGACCGATGGACATTCTCGGCAGGCGTGTTGGCCAATATGAACACCGCGCTCGACCATCGCTGGCGTCTCTATCCGGGCGTCGATGTGGCTTGGAGGCCGGGCAACTATTGGAAAATCTTCGCCTCGTGGAACATGGCGCTGCGTATGCCGACCTTCACCGACCTCTATTACAGCGGTCCGTCCATTGAAGGCACGAGCGACCTGAAGCCGGAGCGCACCAACGACGTCTCACTCGGCGCACGTCTGCGTTGTCCGGGCTGGCATGTCGAGGCATCGGCCTTCTACAGCCACAAGAGCGACATGATCGACTGGGTGGTCTATACCGACGAGCTTGCTGCCGAACGTGCGGCCAATCCATCGGCCACGGGCACCTTCCGAAGCGGCAATTTCAAGCTCGACAATGTCGGTGTGGAGTGGCAGACATCGTTCCTGCCGCGTGAAATCTGGTCGGACTGCCCTGTGCGCAAAATCGGCCTCCAGTATGCCTACATCGACGAATCTATTGATTACGACCGCGCCATCGAACGCAGCAAATATGCGATGGAGTACCTGCGCCACAAGGTCGTCGTGCAGGGCGAAACCCGCGTAGTGAGCCGCCTGAACCTGAGTGCGGCATGGCGTTGGCAGGACCGCGTGGGCGAGGGCAACCTGCCGTATGGCCTGCTTGACAGCCGCCTGTCGTGGGACGCACCGCGTTGGTCGGCCTATGTCGAAGGTTCGAACCTGCTCGACAAGGAGTATTTTGACTACAGCTACATTCCGCAGCCCGGCCGCACATTCCGCGCCGGCGTGACGGTGAATTTTTGAGCCTTTTTGCTTGAAAACAATCATTGGGAATCCGTTTCGGCGGGTTCCCTTTTTGCACGTTGACAGGTCAGGGCGCCCGGAATCGGCCGTTTATGGGAACAAAAACTCAAAAACAGCCGATTTTTGTTGCATTTAAGCGATAAAAACATCATCTTCGCGTGGGTTTTAATTGATTTTTTGGCCAATGTTCCAATCTTTCACAACCAGACGACGCAGGTGGGCGGCGGCCATAGCATTGGCCATCGTCACCATGGGCGTGTGGCTCCATCTTGGTGTGCCGCGGCCGCTGTTTGACCAGCCCACGGCGACCGTCGTGACCGACAGGCACGGCGCGCTCATCGGTGCGCGCATTGCGGCCGACGAGCAGTGGCGCTTTCCCGAGTCGGACAGCGTGCCCGAGAAGTTCGCGCGGTGTATCGTCGCGTGTGAGGACCGCCGCTTCCGCCTGCATCCGGGCATCGACCCGATTGCGATTGCAAGGGCATTGGCCAAGAATATCCGTACGGGCCGCGTGACCGAGGGGGCATCGACCCTCACGATGCAGCTGGCGCGTATGGCTCGCGGCAATCGGCCGCGCACCATCGGCCAGAAGGTGATTGAGGCGCTCTGGGCCCTGGACATCGAGCTGAGTTACAGCAAGGATGAAATCCTGCGGCTGTATGCCTCCCATGCGCCCTTTGGCGGCAACACGGTGGGGCTGGATGCGGCGGCGTGGCGGTACTTCGGACGCGATGCCGGTCATCTGTCGTGGGCCGAGAGTGCGACATTGGCCGTATTGCCCAATGCCCCGTCGCTCATCCACCTGAGCCGCAACCGCGAACTGCTGCGACGGAAACGTGATGCCCTGCTGCGGCAGTTGCGCGACGACGGGACATTGGCCGAAACCGAATATTCGCTGGCCCTGGCCGAGCCGCTGCCCGACGCACCGCTGCCCATCCCGAACCTTGCGCCGCATCTGTTGGCCCATGTCGCACGCCAGCACGCGGGGGAGGCCGTCCGGACCAGCATCGACCTCACGCTGCAACGCACCGTACAGCAGATGGCGGACCGCTACTCGACGAGCTACAAGGCGAACTATGTGGACGACATTGCGGTGATTGTGGCCGATGTGGAGAGTGGCGAGGTCCTGGCCTATGTGGGCAACGGAAGCGAGCCGTCAGCCACGTCGCAGGTGGATAACATCATCAGCGAGCGGAGCACGGGCAGCCTCTTGAAGCCCATCCTCTACGCGGCGATGATGAGCAGCGGCGATGCCACTCCGCGCATGATCTTTGACGACACGCCGCTCAATATCAACGGTTTCCGTCCGCAGAACTTCAGCCGCACGTACCTGGGTATCGTCCACGCCGACGAGGCCGTGACCCGTTCGCTCAACGTGCCGTTGGTCAGGATGCTGTCACTCTACGGCACGGAGCGGTTTCTGGGCGACCTGCGCTGGCTGGGGATGACGACGCTGCATTTCGATGCAGGGCATTACGGCGCGTCGCTCATCCTGGGTGGCGCCGAGGGGACGCTGTGGGACATGACGGGCATGTACGCCACATTGGCCCGCCGCCTGAACCATTTCCGCGACCTGGGCAACCGCTACGACGAGGGCGACATCCATCCGCTGCGGCTCCAGTCGGGCGACGATGGGGCATTGGCCATAAACACGAGGAAAAAAAGTGGGGTTTCGGCCCATGAAACGTCGCGCATCACGGCATCGGCCACCTGGTTTGCCCTCGAGGCGATGAGCGCGCTGAACCGGCCCGAGGAGGAGGCCGACTGGCAGGCGTTCAGCTCGATGAAGCGCGTGGCGTGGAAGACGGGAACGAGCTGGGGCGGACGTGACGCATGGGCCATCGGGGTGACGCGGCGCTATGCCGTGGGTGTCTGGACGGGCAACGCGACGGGCGAGGGGCGCGCGGGACTGACGGGCGTGGGCTATGCTGCGCCGGTGATGTTCGACGTCTTTTCGGTGCTCGACTGTTCGGAGTGGTTCGATGAGCCATTGGCCGACATGCAGACGGCACGCATCTGCCGCCACAGCGGACACGTGGCATCGGCCATCTGCGCCGAGACCGAAACGGAGATGGTGCCGCGCCAGTGTATCGGTTCGCCGACGTGCCCGTACTGCCGTTGGGTGCATCTTTCGGCCGATGGCGCCTGGCAGGTCAATTCGTCGGGCGAGTCGGTGAGCCGCATCCGCACCGAGGCGCGTTTCGTACTTCCCCCGGCGCAAGAATACTACTACGCGGGCCACACGGCGACCTATCGGCCGTTGCCGCCCGTGCGTCCGGATTGTCAGAGTGCGGCCAATGACCAGATCTCCGTCATCGTGCCCGAACATGGCTCGACCATCGTCCTACCGCGCACCTTCGGCGGCGAGCTGGAACGTGTGGTCATGCAGGCGGCCTGCCGTGACGCCCAAACGACGCTCTTCTGGCACATTGACGACAGGTTCATCGGCCAAACTCAAGGCAGACATGAAATCGCCGTGCGCCCCGACATTGGCCAACATACCCTCACCCTCGTCGATGGTCACGGACACCGGAAGGTGGTGGCTTTTGAGGTGAAGTAGGGGAGGGGCCAATGACATTCGTGACGTAATTTTGACAAAATCGGGAGGAATAATGACCCATTTTCTGACAAAATCGGGAGGAACGGGTCGTTTTTTGGCCGATGTTTCACGAAAAATCTGTATCTTTGCGCTCGGTTCGATGAAAATCGAGCCATAGACATATTTACTTTTTACGCATTCGCTATTATTTCGCGTTTAGCCAAGAGCCTCGGAAACTCTTTTTTGGTATAACAAGCACGCAATGAAATAATAAGTGACAGGCTGTCCACGCAATGTGGGCTTTCTGTAATACCCTTTTATGCGATGCACACGCTTTGGCGTAGTGTATCTTGTGGGTATTCAGAGGCTCCATTCCGAGGCCGCCTCTTGCTAAACGCGACAAGATTGGCACTGCGCCTTTTTTGTGCGCGATGGTTGCCGATGTGCAGGCGATTGATAGGGATGCAAACGCAAAAACTATCACCGCGCTATGGCAAACAGAACATTGGGCAAGGCCAAAATGGCCAAGAATGACGAATTCTACACCCAGTATCAGGACATTCAGAAGGAGGTCAATGCCTATCTCGACTACGACCCCGACGTATTTCGTGGCAAGACCGTACTGCTCCCATGCGATGACCCCGAATGGAGCAATTTCACCCGTTTTTTTGCACAGAATTTCCAGAATCTGGGCTTAAAAAAGCTCATTTCGACCAGCTATGCGCCCGAGGTCAAACGACGCAAGTACGGTCTGCAATATGTTTTGGATTTCGGAGACGAGCAGCCAACACCTACAGAAGTCGAACGCTTGAGCATGAAAGGAAAAATCTTCGTGCTCAACCGCGATACAAACGGCAACGGTGTGATTGACATTGATGACCTGCAATGGCAATATCTGGAGGGCGACGGCGACTTCCGCAGCGACGAGGTGAAGCAATTGCGCGACGAGGCCGACATCATCGTGACAAATCCGCCGTTCTCGCTCTTCCGCGAGTTCCTGAAATGGATTGTCGATGCTGAAAAAAAGTTTTTGATTATCGGCAATATGAATGCGGTCACGTACAAGGAAGTTTTTCCTTTGATTATGGCCAATAGAATTTGGTATGGAAGTTCAATCTCAAGTGGTGACCGAGAGTTTGGTGTGCCAGAAGATTATCCGTTGAATGCAGCCGGATATCGCATTGATGACAAAGGCAATCATTATATCCGAGTGAAGGGCGTTCGTTGGTTCACCAATCTTGAACATGGACGCCGACACCAGCCTTTGCAGTTAATGACAATGGCCGACAACATCAAATTCAGCAAGCACAAGGAGGTGAAAGGTCGCGAATATGTCCATTACGACAACTACGATGCCATTGAAGTGCCTTATTCAGATGCTATTCCATCGGACTATTACGACGTGATGGGTGTCCCGATTTCATTTGTTGATAAATATTGCCCTGAGCAATTCGAATTGTTAGGAATCACAGACCGAGGCAACGACTATGGCTTGAAAACAAAAGAATATGCAAACGGGGAAGCATTCAACGCCAACGACCTGAATCGACGAGCTGCATTTTATAATGAAGAGCACGAATTGGTTGCGACGTATGCACGTTTGCTTATCCGCAAAAAGAAATAAACAATCGGCCGAAATAATGCCATTGGCCATAAAAACAAATAACGCTATGAAAACGACACTACGCACCGACATCACCATCGCCGAGCTTTGCAAGGGATTTGTATATAACGAACTGGAGTGCAAGGGCCTGTACGGCCTTTCGGGCCGGCTTACCATCCAGCCCGAATACCAACGCAACTACATCTACGCCGACGGCAAACATGACGTGGCTGTCATCGAGTCGGTGCTGAAAGGCTATCCCATCGGCCTCATCTACTTCAACCAGACGGCCGACGGCCGCTATGAGGTGCTCGACGGCCAGCAGCGCATCACCAGCATCGGCCGCTTTATGACCCACAAACTCCCAATCGAGTGGAATGGGAAGCCGCTTTATTACGAAGAAAAGATGGATGCAAACCTCAAGCGACTTATTGACGAGACGCGACTCACAATCTATATCTGCGAGGGCGAAGAGACCGAAATCAAGGAGTGGTTCAAGACAATCAACATCGTGGGCATCCGGCTCAACGACCAGGAACTGCGCAATGCCGTCTATAGTGGTCCGTTCGTCACATCGGCCAAAGCGGAATTCAGCAATTCGCAGAACTCAAACGTGCAGAAATGGAATGCCTACATCAAGGGCGACGTGAAGCGTCAGGAAATTCTGGAACGCGCGCTCGACTGGGTGAGCCACGGAGAAATTGACGACTATATGGCACGGCACCGCTCCGACACCGGCATAAACGAGTTGAAGACCTATTTCACAAGCGTAATTGACTGGATTTCGGCCACTTTCAAGGGCACGGAGAAAGAGATGCAGGGATTGGAATGGGGACGGCTTTACGAACAATATCACAACACGCCATACGACCCCGAAAAGCTCTGGCAACGCGTCGAGGCTCTCATGGCCGATGAATATGTGACCAACAAGCATGGCATCTTCGAATACGTCCTCGGTGGCGAATCGGACACGAAACTGCTCAACATCCGCCTGTTCGACAAGAACGTAATCAAGGCCGTCTATAAAAAGCAGACACAGCAGGCACAAGCCAAGGGTGTGTCCAACTGTCCGCTTTGCGCCATTGGACATGGTGCCAACAAGACAAAAATCTGGAGCGAAAAGGAAATGGATGCCGACCACGTGACTGCATGGAGCAAGGGCGGCTCGACCGACGCAAAGAACTGCCAGATGCTTTGCCGGACACACAATCAGGCGAAGGGAAATAGGTGAGGTTTCTTGTTCCAACCAAAGAAATTTCTGAATTTTTGACAAAATCGGGAGGAATCGGCCCTATTTGACCGTTGCGAGAACGGGGAACATTGGCCAAAAAAAGACGCGGAAATTGCACTGCGAGGCGAAAAAAATCGTATCTTTGCGGCGTTATTAACAAAAGTTCCTTACAAACAATGAAAAACTGTCTTTTATTCCTTCTTTTTGCGGCTGTCTGTCTGTTTTTCGGCCAATGCCATAGCGGCGCGGAAAGCAGCGAGACCCCCGATTTCGACAGCCACATCAGTGCCTACACTGGCGGCACGCAGTCGCGCAAGGGCGACGTTCGCATCGTCTTTTCGAGCGACATTGCGCAAGAGACATTGGCCAAAATTGACCCGGAAAAGCTGATTTCACTCTCACCGAAGGCCGACGGCAAATGTGCCTTCGTCGATGCGCGCACGCTGATTTTCACGCCATCGGCCGAGCTGAAGCGCAACACGACCTACACCGTCAGCCTCGACGGCAAGAAACTGTTTGACGACGGCAAGACCTTCACGTTCGACTTCACTACGCGACCTTTCGCCCTCAGTGCGTCGCTCAAGCGCATCGAGGAGAACGACGCCGACGAGTACGTCCTGCTCTACAACGTCACCACGGCCGACAGCGAGGCGGGCGATGTGGTGGAGAGTCATGTCCAATGTTCGCTGCCGTGCAAATCGGCCTGGACGCACCTGCCCGACGGCATGACGCACCAGCTCACCGTCACAATCAAGCCGACGAAAGACACCAATCTCGATATTGTCGCTGTGGCCGATGGCTCCCTCGGACTCGCTTCGTCCACGCTGTGCAGCACCGACCTGCCGTCGCGCCTCACCTTCACGCTGATGAACATCGCCTGCAAGGCCGACGACCGCCACTACATCGAACTGACCTTCAACAAGGCTCTCGACAGCAAGCAGAACGTCAAGGGCCTCATCTACGTTGAGGGCCGTTCGACGCAGCTCGTCGCCGAGGACAACAAGGTGCGCGTCTATGCCGACCTGAAGGACGGCGAGAGTGTCAACCTCGTCATCGACAAGTCATTGCGCAGCCGCAGCGGCAGCACCATCGGCGAGACGTTGAACCGCACCGTGGCCATCGAGGGCATCAAGCCGGAGGTCGCCTTTGTGGGCAATGGCACCATCATCCCGCAGTCCGACCAGATACTCGTGCCGTTCCGCGCCATCCACATGCGCGGCGTGCGTGTCCTGGTGTTCAAGATTTTCGGCAACATGGTGGGCAGCATGATGCAGCGCGGCGACATCGACACCTACGCCGGCCTCTATTATGCCGCACGACCCATCGCCGCCACGACCTTCTTCATCGACAACCAGGGCAGCGACCTCTCCGAGTGGCACACCTACGCCATCGACCTCACCCGACAGGTGCAGCTCGAACCGGGTGCGATGTACCGCATCGAACTCAGCCTCGACGCGCGTCTTTCGGCTTGGCCGAGCGATTCATTGCGTCAGGCTACGGCCGATGAGATGGCCCGCGAGGATGCCGCATTGCTCGAACGGATGTGCGGCCAGTTCGACAAGGATTCGTACTACTACACCGGTATGGCCTACACGAGCTACGAGGACGGCTGGTGGAGCGACGACTACTACCAGAAGCACCGCAATCCGGCCATGACGCAGTACTACCGCGACCGCGTAGTGGCGAAAAACGTATTGGCCACAAACATCGGACTGTCGGCCATCAAGGGCTCGGACAACAAAATCCGCGTAGTGGCCGTCAATCTGCCCGATGCGCAGCCTATGAACGGCGTCGAAATCGAGGCCTACAACATGCAGCAACAGCTCGTCGGTTCAAGCAGCACGGGCAGCGACGGCATCGCACAGATTGCCTATTCGGCCAATAACGGCCAGCCCATCTACCTGACGGCACGGCGCGGCAACGATGTCTCCTACCTGAAGGTCGATGCCGGTTCGTCGCTCTCGACCAGCTCGTTCGATGTCTCGGGCCGCACCATCGAACGCGGTCTGAAGGGCTACATCTACGGCGAACGCGGCGTGTGGCGTCCGGGCGACACGATTCACATCGGCTTCATGCTCAACGACAAGAACCACAACCTGCCGGCCGAACATCCCGTCACGCTGCGGCTCTACAATCCGCTGGGCCAGATTGTCCACAATGTGACACGCACGTCGGGCATCATGGGCACCTACGCCTTCTCGATTCCGACCGAACCCGACGCGCCGACCGGCATCTGGACAGCCAAGGTCGAAGTGGGCGGCGTTGCGTTCGAGAAGAACCTCCGCGTCGAGGCCATCAAGCCGAACCGCCTCAAGATCGACCTCAAGCTGCCGGCTGGGACATTGGCCAATGGCACAAATCCCGCCCAACTGCACACCGAATGGCTGAACGGCAACACGGCCAGCCAGCTCAAATACGAAGTCACATCGACCATCGTGGCCACCAAGACCACATGGAAGGCATGGAAAGACTACACGTTCGACGACGCATCGAAGACGTTCGAGACCACCGAGCAGTCGCTCGCCAAGGGTCAGGTCAACGCGACGGGCGACGCCGACCTCAGTCTGAAGTTTGCGGCCAATGGAAAGTCGGCGCCCGGCCTGCTGAAGTGCAACCTCGTCACCCACGTCTATGAGCCGTCGGGCGAGTTCAGCACCGATGTGAGCCAGGCACTCATCGCGCCCTATCCGACCTACATCGGCATCAAGTCGCCGCAGATGGTCGGCCAAAACCACCTCGACACCGACAAGTCGCACGTCTTCGACGTCGTCAGCGTTGACAAGGACGGACAGCCCAAATCGAACGTCAACATCACCGTCAAGGTCTATAAGATCGACTGGTACTGGTGGTGGCACTCGTCGGGCAGCAACTTGGCCGAATATGCCTCGTCGCGCGACCTCAACGAAGTCAAGCGCACCACCTGCACGACCAACGCCGAGGGCAAAGGTACGTTCAGCCTGCGCATCAACGAGGCCAATTGGGGCCGATACCTCATCGTGGCCGAAGACGACCGCGACCATCACTCCGCATCGGTCGTGAGCTATTTCGACTGGCCGTGGATGTCGTCGCGCGATGCCGACGGTGAGGGCAACGGTGCAACGTCGCTCGCCATCTCGACCGACAAGAAGGAGTACGCTCCGGGTGACAAGATGCGCATCTCTGTCCCGTCGGAGGAGGGCAGCCGCGCCATCGTCAGCATCTGCAACGGCTCCAACGTGCTCTACCTCAATTCGCATCCGTGCGTGAAGGGGCAGACCGAAATCGTGCTCGACGTGACCGACCAGATGACGCCGAACATCTACGTCGGCGTGTCGCTCGTCCAGCCCTACAGCCAGACGGTCAACGACCTGCCGATCCGCATGTACGGCATCGTGCCTGTCGCTGTCACATCGGCCAAGAGCCACCTCGCCCCGACCGTGACCTGCGCCGACGAGTTCCGTCCGGAGACCGACTGCAAGGTCACCGTGGCCGAAAAGGATGGTCGGCCGATGAGCTACACATTGGCCATCGTCGATGAAGGCCTGCTCGACCTGACCCACTTCAAGACGCCCGATGCGTGGTCGCTCTTCAATGCGCGCGAGGCACTCGGAGTCCGCTTCTGGGACCTCTACCGCCACGTCAACGGAGCCTATGGCGGCCGCCTCGAACAGATGTTCAGCATCGGTGGCGACGAGGCTCTCAACAACGCCCCGAAGGCCATCGTCAACCGCTTCACGCCGATGGTCCACTTCGCCGGTCCGTTCGCGCTCAAGAAGGGCGAAAAGCGCACCCACGACGTCCATGTGCCGAACTACAACGGCCGCGTGCGCGTCATGGTGGTTGCGGGCGATGGCGATGCCTACGGATGTGCCGAAAAGTCGGTTCAGGTGCGCCGTCCGCTGATGCTCATCGGCACCATGCCGCGTCAGATTGGCGTAAACGACGAGATGACCGTATCGGCCACAGTCTTTGCCACGCAGAAGCTCGGCAAGGTCAAGGTGAATATTGATGTGGCCGATGGACTTGCCGTAGTGGGCGAGAAGTCTCAGCAGCTCACCTTCGATGAGCCGGGCGACAAGACCGTCCAGTTCCGCATCAAGGCGGGCGAGTCGGGCGGCATGAGCACCGTGGCAATCACTGCGACGTCGGGCAGCGAGAAGGCCGACTACGTGGCCAACATCGACCTGCGCACCGTCAGCCAGAAACTCACGCAATCCACCGAAGAGAAAATCGAGCCGGGAGCCACGTTCGAGCGCGAAATCACCCTGCCGGGCAACAGCGACTTCTCGCTGCTCGTTGACGTGTCGGCCGTCCAGCCGCTCAACATCGTGGGCCGCATCGACAAGCTGTTGGCCTATCCGCACGGCTGCGTCGAACAGACCACGTCGAAGGCCTTTCCGCAGCTCTATCTGGCCGACTTCGCCGACCTCACGCCCGCACAGAGCTTCGAGGTCGAGGAGAACGTCAAGAACTGCATCCGCCGCCTGGCCACCTTCCAGACCACCGATGGCGGCATGTCCTATTGGCCGAACGGACAGGTCAGCAGCCCATGGCCATCGGCCTACGTCCTGCACTTCCTGACCGAAGCCTCGGCACGCGGTTATTTCGTGTCGGACGACATGATGCGCCACCTCCGCAAATACGTCGCAAAGCAGGCCGGCCAGTACGAGAAGCTGCGCGACAACGAGACCGCCGCCTACATGCTCTTCACGTTGGCCAATGCGCAGGCTTTCGAACTCGGAGTCATGAACCGTATGCGCGAGCACTCGGCCGAACTGACCGAGACGGGCAACTGCCTCTTGGCTGCGGCCTATGCCATGAGCGGACGCCAGGACATTGGCCAAGAACTGCTCAAGTCGGCCACGAAGTCGGGTCGCCGCTATTGGATTGACGTGAAGTCGGCCCGACTGCTGGCTCAGGACCTGCTCGCCGACCCGAAGGCCGTCGATACCGCCGAGGCTCTCCGCAAGGTGCTTATGAGCGACCAATGGCTCTCGACCAGCCAGTGCGCATTCTCGCTTGTGGCCATGTCGCGCTACTTCAAGAACCACGCCATCGCCGAGGGAACCGACTTCACGGCAAGCATCGACGGCAAGAAGGTGGGCGATGTCCAGTCGAAGAAGTTCTCGTGGAGTATCGGCCGTCAGACCGACAACAACAAGGTGAAGCTCCAGGTCAAGAACCGCGACAAGAAGGCTCCGCTCTACCTCAGCATTACGGCCAATGGCATTGCCACGCAGTCGAAGGTCAGCCGCATCGACAACGGCCTCGACCTCTCGCTACGTTACTTTACGGCCAAGGGCGAGGCTCTCGACCCGGCGTCACTGCCGCTCAGCACGACATTCGAGGCCGAGCTCACCGTGCGCAACACCTCGGGCGAAGACCTCACGAACGTCGCCGTCACCCACATCGTGCCGGCCGGCTGGGAGATCCTGTCGTCAACGCCATCGGGCACAATCCACTATCAGGACCGCCGCGACGACCGTCTGCTCTCCTACATCGACCTGCTCCGCAAGGGCGAATCGGTCAGCATCGGCCTCACCCTTTCGGCCACCTACGCCGGCAGCTACTATCTGCCCGCCGTCCAGGCCGAGGCGATGTACGATGCCTCAATCTCGGGCTGCACCGCCAGTCAGGAGTGTGAGGTGAAGTAAGGGCATTGGCCAATGAAATAAAACAGAAGCCCTCGCATAGCTTAATGCCGTGCGAGGGTTGTTTCTTTTTTGTCTGTTTTGTGGCCAATGGCGTTTACATCTACACAGCCTGCTGACCTGCATATTGCACCGGACTCATGCCGGTGTATTTCTTGAAGGCACGCTGCAAGGTGCGTTCGGTGAAGCCGCAATGCTGGGCGATGGCCTCGGTTGACCAGTCGGGATGCTCCTTGATGATACGCTTGGCCTCCTCGACGCGCAGTTCGGACATCCATTCGGTGTATTTCAGTCCCCGTTGGTGCAGCCAGCACGTCAGTCTGTATTTGGCGACTCCGATGTCGGCGGCGGCAAGCGGTTGCTGCAGACCGTTGCGCAGGTGTCCGCCGCGGGCCGTCCAACGGGCCACAGCCTCGTCGATCTCCCGCATCGTCTCGTCATCCAGCACCAGGTAGTTGCATCCGTCTTCCGCATCCATGCTGATGGCGTTCTTGTCGGCCTGTTGCTCGGCGGCATATTCCCGTTCCATCTCCTCGGCATTCTGCTCGGCCCTCTTCATGTGGGCGGGCGCGTTACTGTTCAGATAGGCGCAGAAGCTGTCCACCAGATAGAAGATGAAGAAGTAGATGGCAAAGGCAATCAGCAGCACCCACGGACCCGAGCCGAAGATAGCCATCGGGACCATCAGAGCAAGCAGGGTGAGGCCGATGATGCTCAGCTGCATCCAGTACAGCATCCCGTTGATGTCGCGGTCGTAGAAGTCGTTCAGCGCGCGGTGCATGGCGCGCAGCGACATGATGAGCCGTATCGTGTAGTAGGTCTGCATCAGCATGTAGATGATGGCATCCACCTGCTCGGCCTTGCGCAACAGGGGCGAATCGCTGAAGAGCGGCATGTCATCGGCCATAACCGCCGCAACCATGTTGCCCACACAGACGAGCCACACCACGGGAGCCAGCAGCCAGTCCCACAGGCTGAGACGGCCGCGCCTTTGCAGGATAAGCACCGCGATGGCAAAGTAGTAGGAGGCCGGAATCAGCAGGGCCAGATTCAGCACGACCGACTGTGTGACACCCATGAGACGCAGGCCCAACTTCATCTGTAGGGTGAAGTGTACGGCCAATGTCGCTGTCCCCGCCGTCATGAACCATCGTGAGCGGTTGGCCAACTTGCCCTCCGCACGCCGGTTGTGGCGCGTCAACAGTTTGACCGTAAGCAGGATCATCAGGATCACTGCCGTAAATTGCATCGTACCAAAGGTAATCACAGGATTCTTTTCAAAAAAAGTTTTTTCGCAAAACGGACGCAAAGATAGCATTTTTTTTGCACTTTTTTGATTTTTGGGCCGACAATTTGCTTAATTGTCGCACCAAAACACCGACAATTTGCTTAATTGTCGCACCAACTGCTTAATTGTCGCACCGTTTTTGAGGCCGATTTCTTATCTTTGCATCCCGAAAATTGATTTTCATGTCCGATGGAGCAGAAACTGTATGATGTAGCGCTGATCATCGCCGCGGGCTTCAATTTTGTGATGGCCTTCGTCTTGGCCCACAACTGCCTGTGGTTCCGTGAATACGACGTGTATCGCCGTTCGCGCCTGTTTTCGGCATGGGTCTTCGTGGCCTTTGCCATCGGTTTCTTGCTGCACTGCCATTTCCAGTGGCGCACGTCGTGGCCCGAAGCGGCATCGGCCCTGTCGGTCTCCTATTTCCACATCGGGGCCGTCTTTTTCGGGTGGAGCCACACCTCGCTGCTGCGGCCCGACTACCTGACGCGGCGCATCGTGGTGCGCGACCTGTGTCTGTTGGCCGCGGGCATTACGGCCTGCTGGTTGTCTGCTTTCGGCCTATTGTCTGTCCGGCACTGGCAGTTCTCCATCTTTTTCGTCCATTCCGTCTATATCGCATTCATCTTCTATCGCACCTACCTGCGCGTGCGCCGCAGCCTGAGTGACCGCACGGCCGACGAGAATGCGCCCCGCTGGTGGACGGCCGAGGCCAAGCGTGAGGTTCTCATGGGCCACAATTCGTTTGTCATCGGCGGACATCTCATCATCCTGTTCGGCATCGGAAGCATCGTCTTCACGGCGGCCTTCCCGCACGATATCTGGCCCTACACGGTGCTGCTCGCGATGGGCACAGTGGTCTTCTGCTACATCTTCTATGCGCTGGAGGACTATGGCAACATCATCGACGCCGCCACCCACGCCACCGAGGACGCTGCAGAGGAGTAAGGCGGGTGTTATTGGGGCCAATGACAATGCTGACGGATATTCAGAAATGGCAAAGCAATTGCCTAAAAATAAATGCTTTCAACAACTATCCAATTCTAACAAATGACAGAATCGTTTTCGTTTACAAGCGTCAAGCGCGCCGTGGTTGTGTTGTGCGCCTGCATCTTTTCAATGACTGTGGTTATGGCCAATGTCCCAGCTGTATCCTACGAAGATTATGGCGAACCCACCACTATTAATAACTTCGTCGTCCTCGACGGCAGCGAGACCCGGCTCGAGAGCGGCAACTACGTTGTGGCCAATGACATCGCCTACGACCACACCCTGACCGTTGCCGATGACATTTACCTCATTATCTGCGACGGCTGCACGATGAGCTTCGGCTCGAAGGAGAATCCCGTCGAGCGCGGCATCGTCGGCGAGGAGAAAAGTTGCCTTTTCCTTTTTGACCAGAGCCGCGACCCGCAGACAACCGGCTCACTCGTCATCTATGCATCGGGCGATGCTCTCAGCGTGCAGTCTTTCTACCAGGTCGGCTGCCGTGTGTTTGCTTTTTCGGCCGATGGCAATGCCATCGCGTGTGCCAACTATTGCGGTCTGACGGGCGTGGCGACCGATGCCACATCGACCGGCGGCTACGGAATCCAGTCCGGCGACATTTTGCTGGGCGAATGGGACCTCGGTTACGTCTGTGCAAGCAGCTATTCCGGCGTAGTCACGTTCGGCGAAATGCTTGGCAACGATGATGGCTGGTATGCACGTAGCAGCAGCGAGATTGCTGCGTCGGACTTCGACCAGATCAACGGCAAAAAGCTGTATCCCGTCACGGTGAACATCAGCTACATCGACGGAAACGGCGACGAGCAGCAGATATCGATCGATAATTTGACCACGGTGGATGCCAGCACGACCATATTTGATGCCGGTTGGTATCTGGTCGATAGCGACGTCACAATCAACCAGAAAGTCGTATGGAGGGGCGACGCGCACATCATCCTGTGCGATGGCTGCACGCTGCGTTTCGGCACGGAAAGCGAGCCTATCGGCGATAATCCATGTTTCAACTTTTCGGCCAATGGCGCAATCTCCCTCTACGGACAGAAGGGGCGCACCGGCACATTGGCCATCAACAGCAAGGGCTATGTCGCCTACAGCTCGGGCAACCTGACTCTCAATGCCTGCACCATGACGGCCATTTGCGGTCATGGTGGACTGGGCGCGGCCTTCCTGATGGACGGCGACGTGAAGGTCAACAATGCCAACGTCACGGTCAATTCGGACGAAATTGGTATCTTCATGACCGATGGCCATGCCTTCAACTTCAACGGCGGCAACGTCCA
Organism: uncultured Bacteroidales bacterium; assembly: GCA_902779265.1. Classification (GTDB taxonomy): domain Bacteria; phylum Bacteroidota; class Bacteroidia; order Bacteroidales; family UBA3663; genus Liminaster. Next base: position 21,806 of record CACZAY010000007.1, read on the forward strand.
TGTGGGCGGCACCGGCATCAGCGGCACGATCAACCTGCATTGGAACGCCAACAGCGACCGTTTCACGTGCGGCGGCTTCGGCTATACTGGCAGCATCACTATGGCCGATGGACAGTACTGCACCGAGGGCAAGAATGTCTATAGCGGCACATTCTCGACCAAGGGAATCCTCCCATATACCAAGTCCGGCACTGAATTGGTCACGCTCGAACCCTGCTACGCCGTGACGCTCCACATCGACGGCAGCGACAACCAGTTGCTTCCCGTTGTGTTCGATGCCGATGGCAAGGCACATGCGGCCTACGTCCCCGAGACCCCGACCCGCACGGGCTACATCTTCAGCCATTGGTCAACGCAGGCCGACGGCGGCGACGAGATTGACTTCGCCACGCTTGAGGTGACGGGCAACATGGATGCCTATGCGCAGTGGTCGATCTGCTACATTACGGCCGATGGCAGCGAGCAGGTCTGCAGCGACTACACCTTGCTGACGGGCAACGAGACCGAACTTGCGGCCGGTTGGTATGTGGCCAATGATGTTATCGCATTTACCACCGGCATCAGCCTCACGGGCGACATCAACCTCATTCTGGCCGATGGCGCAGAGATGTCGGTCGGCTCATCGGACGGCTCAGCAACGTATGGTCCCTTCTCCATTCCTGCAAAATATTCCATCGGAAGCGGCAGCGATTTGCTCAATGCCACGTGTGACGTGAACATCTACGGTCAGGCCAATGGCTCGGGCAAGCTCATTGCCCAAGACGCCATCGCCGCCAAGAATTTCAATATCGCTGGCGGCAAGGTTTCCTGTGGCGAGTCCAAAACCTCTTATGTCGGTCTCGGCGCATCGGCCAACATCACCATCACTGGCGGCAGCGTTTCGGCCTATGGCTCTTTCCGTGGCCTCGGCGCTGTGGGTACGACAACTCTCGGCTGGCGCAACACATCGGACCGCATCAACTCCAACAGCTATAGCGGCACGATTGTCGTTGCCGATGGCCAGACCCTCGCCGACGGCAACGGCCTCGTCGTGAGCGGCTCGTTGGAGGACGACGTGAAGAACAGCATCGCAGGCAAGTCGCTCTTCGGCACCTATCTGCTTGACGATACTGCCGATGCACCTTTCGCATCGCTCGTCGGCCAGACGGTGAACGTGACATTGGCCAACCGCACCATCGACACCGACTGGAACACCCTCACGCTGCCCTTCTCCGTGAAGAAGGACACGTTGAAAAAGGTCTTCGGCGACGACGTGAAGTTCTATCAGTTCAGCAATTCCGGTTTGAGCGAAGATGGCGTGCTGACGTTCGTCTTCAACAAGCCCGACTACATGATGTGCGGCCTTCCGCATTTCATCCGTCCGTCGAAGGAGACCGAAAACCCGACCTTCTGCAACGTCACCATCGCCGACACCGAGGGCAAATCGAGCGCCGAGGCCACCAGCTACGTCGATTTTGTGCCGACGCTGGGCGCAACGACGATTGTGGCCGATGACGTCCGCGAGGTGCTCGTCTTGGGCGCCGGCAATACGCTCTACAATCCGTCCGAGCTGCCTGCCAGAATGAAGGGCTTCCGTGGCTACTTCCGTGTTGTGAACGATGAGGTTGTGGCCAATGCCTCCCAGTTCCGCATGTCGTTCGACGAAGAGAGCGACGTGACCGGCATAATTGACGTGCAAGTTAAGAATGAAGAATTAGGAAATAAGAGTTGCGGCATCATCTACAATCTGATGGGCCAGAAGGTGAACCGCGCCGAAAACGGCCTGTTCATCGTGAATGGCAAGCGCGTGATCAGACCCTAACCCCAGCCCTTCCCCGTTGTGTAGGGAGGGGGAGTATATACGGGAAATAAATGCGCGGGAATTCTGTAGAGACGTGGCGTGCCGCGTCTCCATGAGGGCAACCAATCGCGCGTGAATTGTAGAGACGCGCCATGGCACGTCTCTACGGGAAACCCCGAAATGTCAAATAATTAACCCATCCATAAGATAAGAATATGAAACGTATTTATATTGCACCCAAGATCGTCATCGTCAACCTCGAGCATGAGGGCCTTATCGCTGTCAGCGGTTATCGGACATTGATGACGACAACGTCATCGGCCGACAATGATGTCAACGTCAAATACGACGGCATCAGCCACATGGGCATCGGCGACGGTGGCTTCCTGGATACGAAATAATTCTCTTGAGGGGTTGGCCGATGGAAACCGTGCGTGTGGCGTCAATAGACCCAACACAAAACCCTATCCATACTGATTCCAACCAACACCGCGCCGCCGCGCATTCCAGGCTTGCCCCCATCAAGGAGAATTAAGAAATATGAGTTTTGTCCGCACTGTCGGGCAGACCCCTAACTTCGAGTGTATTTTTTTCATCATAGTTATCCGCGCAGGGTGGCCGGTGCGCCACCGGAGCCCTGCCCATTAAACTGACGTTGGCACAGTACGTAGTGATTGCGGACTGTGTCTTTTTTTGTATGCCTTCGAGCGACAATTTGCTTAATTGTCGCACCAAAACACCGACAATTTGCTTAATTGTCGCACCAACTGCCATTTTTATGCTTATTATTTGTGGCCAATGTTGTAACTTTGTACCGTGAAAAAAGTAGAATTCTATCCGATGGCGCAAAACTTTACGATGACATGATATTGGCCGTCACTACGACCGATGCGTGTCGCGTGTGCATATATGAAATATAAATTCTAAACAACAATAATTAAGGACAAACAATTATGTTACACAACAAGACAAACCAGACATTGCGGGGGCTCAGATTCCTACGCTTTCATGTGACAAGGTTGGCCATCACTTTGGCCATCGCACTGCTCACCGCCACCACGGCGTGGGCCTTCAAGACAGAGACACCAACGAGTTACATGATTTCCTGTACCAATGGTAAGTTCAAGATTTGTGCTGGAACCACAGAAACGGAGTCATGGGACGCGGAATTCCAATACGTTTCAAGCACGAGAGTAATGTATTACTATTGGAAGGCCAACGTAAGTCATAAGCTGGCCAATGGCATGACCATCAATACTGACGTAGACGTGGTCACTTCAAGCCTTACAACCGAGGGCATCCATACCGCGAGCTCAGGCGACACGAAGTTCACCTTTAAAGCTCCGAGCACCGTTGCCATCACCAACGTGACGTTCAAGAACGGCAGCAGCGTGGTGAGCGCCACCAATTCTGCGTCCGGCACGACGTACACGGTCACCCTCGCCGCCAATACTACTTTCGATAGCTTCGAGGTGACCTACGGCTATATCGGCGGCAAGTGCGGCGACAATGCCAACTGGACGCTCAGCAAGCAGAACGGCCAATACACCAAGCTGACCATCAGCGGCAGCGGCGCGATGAACAGCTATGAACACGAGACCGTTGACGGCCTCTGGCGCACCAAAGCCCCTTGGGACTGGCAGGACCTGACCAGCGTCACCATCGGCAACGACATCACCACCATCGGCGACTACGCTTTCATCGGCTGTCAGAAACTGGCCTCGCTCACCATCGGCACGGGCGTCACCACCATCGGCACCAATGCCTTCGACCACTGCGACGCCCTCACCGAGGTCACCCTGCCCGCCGGTGTTGCCAGCATCGGCGACCAGTGCTTCAAGAACTGCGTGAACTTGCAGCGTGTCAACATCCAGCGCGCCGACGGCCTCATCACTCTCGGCAGCAACGTTTTCCAGAACGACAATGCCCTCCAGTATATCGTTGCCCCCACGCCGGCACTCGCCTTGCAGTATAAGACCGCATCGAACTGGAGCGGTTCTAAGGACAAGCTGCGCGTTGCATTAGGCGACCAGCTTTTTACAGCCACCAACGAGGGAGGCACCGACGCCTACGCCATCACCAGCGAGGACGACCTGCGCAACCTCGCTTCTGCTCTCAACGAGAACAGCGTGGGTATTGCTGTCGGCAAGACCTTCCGCCAAACCGGCGACATCACCCTTAGCGACACAAACTTCACGCCTATTGGTACGAATTCCATGATTTATTTCAGCGGCACCTACGACGGCGGTGGTTATACGATCAACGGACTTCATATCAGTCATTTAGATGATATAAATAATTACGGACTTTTCGGCTATGTCAAGAATGGCATTGTGAAGAACGTCCGCCTGGTCAGCCTTTCAGGCAATCTGGGTTATGTAAGCAGTTCTACTTATTATGGCGCACTTATCGGTAGGGCTAGTGGAACCGGTGGTTTCAGTACCACTGTTCAGAACTGTGTGGTCATCAGCCCCAATATTGAGGGAAGCGGAAGCATCTACAAAGGCGCCATCATTGGACAGAATGACAACGCCACCCTCCAAAACCTCTATTTCTACGAGGGCAACCTTAACAACGCCATCGGTAAAGTCGGTGGAGGTAGTTCCGGCACCAACGTTGGCCGCGCCCGCAAGGTGACCCTCGGCAGCGGCATCGGCAGCGTCACCCCCGCCATCAACCCCACTGCCATCAGTTTGGACAACGGCTTCGTCTATAACGACACCCTCTACTACCGCGAGGGTGCAGAGCTGACACTGGCCAGCAACCTCAGCGCCACAGGTAAGCACACCATTTATAAGGCCGGCGAAAAGACCCTCTCAGGCGATACCTACACCGTGAGCAGTTCAGACGTGACCCTCACCGCCGAACTGGCATATAACACCTACACCGTGCAGTTCAACAAGAACCACACCGATGCCACCGGCACGATGAGCAACCAGTCCTTCACCTACGGCACAGCGCAGAACCTCACCACCAACGCCTTCACCCGCACGGGCTACACTTTCGCAGGCTGGGCAACGTCGGCTAATGGCAGCGTGGTTTACAGCGACAAGCAGAGCGTCAACAACCTCACCGCTACCAACGGCGGCACGGTGACGCTCTACGCCAAGTGGACGCCCACTAACTACACCATCACCTACCACCTCAATGGCGGCACGCTCTCGACCAACAAGAACAGCTACACTATTGAGAGCCCAGACATCACCCTCGACACGCCCACCCGCACGGGCTTCATCTTCGGTGGCTGGTTCACCAACAACGGCAACGCCGTGACCACCATCGCCCACGGTTCTACGGGCAACAAGGATTACTGGGCGAAATGGCTCTTACCATACATCGATGCCGACGGGCAGCAGCAGCAGGTCGTCAACCCCACCGTGCTGACGGGCAGCGAGTCCACTGACGCCACCTACCTCGATTCTGGATGGTATGTGGTAACGGGCAACGTCAGCTACAGCGGAAGCCTTATATGCAGCAACGGCAATATTTACCTCGTGCTCTGCGACGGTGCCAGCCTCACCATCAACGGTGCCTATGGTAATGTTGCTATTAATGCGCCGTATCTAACCATCTACGGACAGACACAGGGCACAGGAACGCTTACTGCCAGCGCAAATAATGACTGCATCTTCGCCGAAAACAACATCACCATCAATGGCGGTAACGTAACCGCTACAAGTACAAGTATGAGCAATGATGATGCTATCTGCACCAATAATGGCAACATCACCATCAATGGCGGCAGCGTTGAAGCAAGCGGAAATAATGGCATCAACGCCAGAAATGGCAACATCACCCTCGGCTGGACCCGCCCCGACGACCGCATCACCGCCAGCAGCATCAGCACCGAAGGCGGCACCGTGAAGATAGCTGACGGCCAGACCCTCACCGACGGCAGCGGCAACATCTACACCGGCACGCTCACTGGCGAGCAGCTTTCCGCTATTGAAGGCAAGAAACTTGAGCCTTGTTACGCAGTGACGTTCGATGCTCAGAACGGCGACGACCCCATAATGCTTTTGACTACTTTCGACGAAAACGGCGTTGCTCATGTCGCAAAGCCCAACGACCCGATTCGCAGCGGTTTCACGTTTGAGGGATGGTTTACCGCCAAAGACGGCAACACAGAATTCGACTTTACCAAAGCAGTCACGGAGAACACGACCGCCTACGCACATTGGAATGAGAATACGCCTGTCGAATACATTGACGAAAACGGCGGAACAAAGAAAACCCAGAATTACATTTTGCTCACTAATGGCATAAATGTGGATAACCTCCCCGGCGGCTGGTACGTGGTTGAAGGCGAGGTGAAATACACGAGCCAAGTCACGTTTAACGGTGACGCACACCTCATCCTTGCGGACGATGCAACGATAGAGATTAAAACTGAATGTAAATATGGAATCTATGCATCGAATAACTTGACCATCTACGGGCAGAGCGGACAAGGAGGAATTTTGAACGACACCGCAAAAAGTTCGTTCGGTTCCGGCATCTACGGCAAGGGAACAGTCACGATAATCGGCGGCACGGTCGAGGCCTCTGGCACAAACGGCTACGGCATCTACGGTGATAAAGGAG